>NZ_JBVBZF010000309.1:0-4129 GCF_057447755.1 Fusibacter sp.
ACCGTAACGGTATCTTTCGTTGCAGTCACACCACTAATATCGAGTACACTTGGATCAGATACTGTTACCACGCATACTGCTGATTTAGTGGTATTTGCAACAGATGTTGCTGTAATATTGGCGATACCAGCTGCAACCGGTGTTACAACACCATTTGAAACAGTGGCAACTGAAGCATTACTGGTTGCCCAAGTTACAGATTTATTAGTTGCATTAGAAGGTGCAATCGTTGCTGTAATAGTACCAGTACTACCACCCACATCAAGGGCTAAAGTAGTTGGTGACACACTTACACCAGTTACAGCCACTGTTGCTGTAGGTGTATCGTTGTCATCTCCTCCACCTCCGCCTCCGCTATCACCTGGTGTTACTGGTGTAACTGGTGTCACAGGTGTATCTGGTGTAGTCGGTGTAATTTTTTCAACAACCTCAACTGGCGGTGTTTCGAAAATTACATTTTCAGCTGTAACTTCTGCATTTGTAATCACACCTTTACCAGTAACCTTAATTTCAACATTAACTTTCATTTTTGCAACAACGGTATCAGCACCTAGCTCAATATTTGCATTAGCAGCTGCGCTGGAAACGTTCATCTCTGCAATAGCTGTTTCACCTTGAGTTGAGATTGCTATACCTGGTGCATCAACTTGAACTGAATCAAACTTACCTTCAAGTACAATCCCTTGACCACTCGCATTTTCAGAAATGATCACTTTTAAGCCGTCAATATTCGTTGCCACAACACGAACCCTACCACTGGAAGTCTTCTGTACTGTAACACTCTTATATTTACCACCATTGATATGGATACTGTTAGTACCTCCACCTCTTAAATAAGTTTCACCATCAACGGTTAGATTATTTAAGGTGACATCTCCAGTGCCGACTTCTTCTGCAATTATTAAATCACCTGTAATGTGATAATTTTGAAGCGTAACGCCATCTGCCTTAACAACTACAGTATTATCGATGGTTTCCATGCCTGAGGCCGGTCCGAATGTACCCGCTTTATCATATACAAGATAGGCTTCAGCCAAGGTGTTATTTAAGGCAACAATTGCCTCAGCTCGATTGATTTTATTCATTGGCTTGAAAGTCCCATCCGGATAGCCACTCATGAGACCTGCCTTCACTACTGCACCGACATAAGCCTTACTCCACTGTGCAATAGTCCCTGCGTCATTAAAAGTACTTAGTGATTGAGTGTTGAGTTCCAATCCCTTGACTTTGGCAATAATAATTGCCGCTTCTTGCCTTGTAATTGAATTGTTCGGTGCCATCGTCCCATCTGGATATCCCCCAATATAACCTGCAGCAATTGCCTTGCGTACAGCGCTATAATACCAATCCGAAGGACTGACATCTTTAAAATCAATTTCAGCTTCTTGAGTAAAATAAAAAGCCTTATTGACCAATGTCATGAATTCTGCACGTGTTATCTCTGCTTGCGGTCTGAATGTATTATCAGGATAGCCGCTTGCAAATCCCTTGCCTAACCACTCTTGAATCGTTGCCTCAGCCCAATGCCCAGTTATATCGTTCATTCCTGCAAATGATATAATCGGTAACATAGTAAGCAATAAAAGCAGAGTGGTCGATAAGGCAATAAATTTATTACCTCTTCTCTTACCCGTCATCATATGACCTCCTGTTCCAAGCAAACTTGTCGAATTTTATATTCAGAGTTTTGTAAATTGACCCTGAAAAAATAAAATCGACTCTATGCCGATATTAAATACCTCTAATTGCTTTTTATCCACAATCGCTTTATATAGAACTATCACTTAATGCATTTAAGGTTGTATTAATGTTGTCAATTGCTATTTATGTCATTTCAGCAGCCGTTTATGCAATTTAAGGCCAAAAACGTTATAAAAACACAACCGAAGTTGTGTCTTTATTTACTAAGATTTAATCATATTAATGAATTCATTTAAATATTTTTTTGAAATCGGATAGGTTCTCTGGTCAGAGGTAGTCACAAGATACTGAGAATTGTTTACTTGAACGTTTCTAACATAGCAAGTATTTATCAAAACAGACCTGTGTATTTGCATAAACTCACTTGGTAGTTCAGATATGATTTCTTTTAGACTCAATTGACATGGTGCTGTGTTCCTTATGGTTTGAATCAACAAGCCCCTTCTTGACGTGTTTGTCTCTATGGATATAATTTCATTGAAGGGAATGGTATAGTATACATCTTTATAATGATACTTTAAGGACGTATCCGAAACAGGTTGATTTAAGCCCTTGCGTTCGTTTAATAGACTCACTTCTTTATTAATTTGCTCAAATGAGAGCTTTAGTTTTGACTCAAAGAGCGGATCCTTCTTATAAATGAAGTTAAGTGCCTTCAAATTATAAGAAAAAGTCTCCCCCATAAGCTCAATGTGGTTGGTCACAAAGATAATATAGGCATTAGGGTTTTTGCTTCTTATTTGACACCCAAGCTGAAATCCTGTCATTTCCTGGTTTAAAACGACTTCTAAAATAAAGACTTGGTAAGTTTTTTCAAATTGAGTACTGATGCGTTCTATTTCGGACATATCAGGTTCAGTAATCAAATTTAACCGATAGTGATGTTCACCAACAGTCTGATTGAAATATGTGTTAGCAATACTATGTATCATTTTAGCATCATTGGTATTTTTATCGATAATCCAGAGATCAAACATTCTAATGAGCACCACCCTTCTCTGTATTTTAAGTTATGAAATCACAAACTACGTTAGCATTACTCAGACGTACTCGCCGATTATACCAGTAATTTTATATCATAAAATATAGGTGTTTATACCCAATTTATCATAAAAATTTCAAAAAAAAAATCATCAATGTCCACAAGTGCTTAACCTTAAAGTACAAGCACTCTCGGATCATTGATGATTTTTATTTATTGCATTAAGGTAAATTTAATTATCCTAATTAAGCTACATTTTCTACTGAATCTAATTCATTTGGTGCATAGTAAATCGATTCATCAAACTCATTTTCAGTTTTAGCAACGATTAATGTACATACAGCATCACCAGTGATGTTGATAACTGTTCTACACATATCAAGGATTCTATCGATACCCAAGATTAAACCGATGGCTTCAACTGGTAAACCAACTTGAACTAGAACCATTGAAAGCATTACAAGACCAACGCCAGGAACACCAGCAGTTCCGATGGATGCAATTGTCGCCGTTAAAATAACAGTTGCAAAGTCGCCTAAACCTAATGGAATACCATAAAGCTGTGCAATAAACACAGTTGCAACCCCTTGCATGATTGCTGTACCATCCATATTGATGGTTGCGCCTAGTGGTAAAGTAAATGAAGCAAGTTCTTTTTTAACACCAAGTCTTTTTTCAGCAGTCTCAATCGTTACTGGAAGTGTCGCATTACTCGATGATGTCGAGAAGGCAACTGCCATCGCTGGGGCAAAGTTTTTGAAAAACTGAATAGGACTAAGCTTTGTCGTTGCATAAAGGATACCTTGGTAAGTGACTACAGCATGGATAACAAGTGCACCAAGTACACAAAGCATGTAGACTAAAAGGGACCCGATTGCATCAAAGCCAAAGGTGGCCATTGTTTTTCCAACAAGTGCAAATACGCCGTATGGTGCAAATTTCATAATTAACATTACCATTTGAAGTATAACTTCATTTACTTGCTCTAAAATATCTTTAACGAGTTTAGCTTTCTCTCCTAAAATCGTGATTGCAGTTCCCGAGAGAAGTGCAAAGATGATAATTTGTAGCATGTTTCCTTTTGCCATTGCATCAATTGGGTTTGTTGGTACCATATCAATTAATACATTTACGAAAGCTGGACTTTCTTTTGCTTCAAAGGTCAATTCTTGTGTGGTCATTTGCATAAATGATCCCGGTTGAACGATTGAACCGACGATAATTGCAATCGTAATTGCAATCGCTGTTGTCAAAAGATAAAAACCAACCGTCTTACCACCGATTCTACCCAATTTCTTCACGTCACCCATTTGCGCAGCGCCAAGTGTTAAAGATACGAATACGAGTGGAACAACCATCATTTTAATAAGTGCGATAAATACTGAGCCAAATAATACAAAACCAAAACCTACAATATAATCTTTTACGATTACATTATCACCAAAT
>NZ_JBVBZF010000310.1:0-4112 GCF_057447755.1 Fusibacter sp.
AATTGAATCGTTTAGCCTCATTAAGTAATGGGGCAGGACAGAATGGGCTGGTGATTTCACCAGTTCTTTTTTTATACGATGAATTCTCATCCAGCTCAAAACAAGAGTGGTTAACTTGTAAAGGGTGGTTAAATGAGAGGGGGGACAGATAACAAGGTTTTGCCTTAATCCACAGATTTCATGCGAAGAGGCGCGTTAATATTTCGTTAATTTTGAGATGGTGCCTATTTATTGTAAGGTTAATGCGTTATAATTAAGGTATAAATCTTATGAGACAATAATTGTGAAGTGAGATAGGTATAGAGGCTAAAACAGCTCTACAACAAAGGAGGCAACAAAATGAAAAAAGAAGATATACTACAATTTTTTAAAGCAAACAGTGAAAAGGCCTTTGTGGAAATGGATTTAGTAGAACAAATGAATGTTCATAAAGAAGATATCCCTGCAATGTTTACTTATTTAGATGAAATGGTGGAGGATGCACAGCTCATTAAAACCAAAAAAGGAAAATTTGCATTACCGGAATTTTTTCAAATATATGTAGGTAAAATTCAAATGACTGCTAAGGGCTTTGGATTTGCAATCATTGAAAGTGTGACCATGAGAGATGTCTTTATCCCTGCAAGTGCATTATTTGGTGCAATGAATGGTGACAAGGTCATGATCAAGCTGACTAAAATCGGTGGACCTGACAAGAAGAGCGAAGGCGAGGTAATCAAAATTGTCGAGCGATCGAATACGGTGATTGTTGGCACCTATGAGGAGAGCAAGAATTTTGGCTTTGTCGTAGCAGATGATCAACGCATCAGGAGTGATATTTTTATTTCGAGAAACAATGCACTAGGGGCAAAACAAGGTGATAAGGTCGTCGTTGAGATATCAAGATGGCCTGAAGACCGCCGCAATCCAGAAGGCAAGATTACTGAAATACTTGGTCAAACCGGTGAGCCGGGTGTTGATATTCTTTCTGTTATCAGAACCTATAAGCTCCCTGAGGTGTTCAACACCAAGGTCATCCAAGAGGCGGAGAACATTCCGATTGAAGTTGAAGAAGATGAAATCAAGAAGAGAGAGGATTTTAGGGATTATAAGATCGTCACAATAGATGGCAAGGATGCCAAAGACCTAGATGATGCGGTGCATGTTATAAAGCTCCCTAATGGTAATTACGAGCTAGGTGTTCATATCGCCGATGTCTCTTATTATGTGAGAGAACACTCTAAGATAGACAAGGAAGCCCTTAGACGTGCAACCAGTGTATACTTGCTAAACCGTGTTATTCCCATGCTTCCAGAGAGACTTTCAAATGGTATTTGCAGTTTGAACCCACAGGTTAATCGATTGACCATGTCTTGTATTATGGAAATTGATTCAAATGGTGATATTCTCAATCATAAAATTTGTGAGTCTGTTATTAAAACCGTGGAACGTATGAATTATGACGATGTGTCTGATATCGTTGAAGGTAAAATTTCACATGAACTCAAGGATAAATATGGTTATTTGTTCCAAGAATTTGAGACCATGAAGGAACTTTCGCTCATACTTAGAAAGCGAAGAACCAGACGTGGTGCCATCGATTTTGATTTTGCTGAGTCTAAAATTCAATTGGACGGCGAGGGCAAGCCAATTTTTGTGGGTAAGTTGGAACGCAGAATTGGTCATAAGATCATAGAGGAGTTCATGCTTGCTGCAAATGAAACTGTGGCTGAGCATATGTTTTGGCTTGAGTTGCCTTTTGTATATCGTATTCACGAAACACCTGATATGGAAAAAATAGAAACACTGAATAAGTTCTTATACAACTTTGGCAAGAAAGTTAAGGGCAATGCAGAAGACTTGCATCCAAAGGCTATTCAACAGATGCTGACAGAAGTTAAGGGCAGTCAGGAAGAGCATGTAATCAGCAAATTGACCCTTCGTTCCTTAAAACAGGCTAAATATTCTCCTAACAATGATGGTCACTTTGGTTTAGCGGCAAAATACTATTGCCACTTTACATCACCGATTAGACGTTACCCAGACTTACAAATTCACCGTATTATCAGAGATATGCTTAATGGTAAGCTAAATGCTGACCGGATTAAAGCACTTCGTGCCATTGTGGATGAAGTTTCTTTACAAAGTTCTGACAGGGAAAGAAATGCCGAGCTTGCTGAACGTGATGTGGACGATATGAAAAAAGCAGAGTACATGATGGGTCATATTGGTGAACATTTTACGGGCCTAATCTCAACCATAACCTCATTTGGGATGTTTGTAGAGCTCGAAAATACAATTGAGGGCTTGGTAAGAATGGAAAACTTAGATGATGATTACTATGTCTATGACGAAGAGCGTATGCAGCTTGTTGGCGAGAGGACTAAGAATGTCTATAAGCTTGGTCAAACCGTTGAAGTTGAAGTTATAGGGGCGGATGCAACTTTAAGACAGGTAGATTTTGATATTGTCTAGAACTTTAAACCTGAATAGTAAATTTAGCATAGCCCTGTAAACGTGACAACTTGCGTTTATTTGAGATGGATAATAATCGATTTGATTGAAAGGAATTACTGGTTTAATGATGAAAAAATTAATTGTAAGTGATATTGATGGGACGCTTTTAAGAAGTGACAAAACCATCTCCGAAATAACAAGAAACAAGATTTTTCAGTTGATTGAACAAGGCCATTTATTTGCCATTGCCACAGGCAGAATGCATGGTGCCGGAAGGATTATCACGAAGGATCTCGATTATGATGGATTTCTCATATCTTGTAATGGTGCTGTTGTAAAACATTTAAAAACGGGTGAAATTATACAAGCGATTGAATTGCCAAGGCACTTGGCAATAGAAGTGGTCAAGGTCTGTAAAAAGCATGACGCTTACTTTCACCTATATGACAATGACGTGATCTATTCTGAGAAGAATATGCACTTGGCACAAAAATACGCTGATGGTATGAAAAATTTGCCTGAGGCATATCATTTTAAGGTCGAATTCCATGACGATCTTTTATCCATTGTGGAGAAAGTACCGGTTTATAAAATTGGCCTTTGGAGTGAACACCCTGAAACTTTTGAAGCCGTCATGGCTGAAATAAAAGAAATAGAGGGACTTGAAACCTGTAAATCCCTTGAAACCTCTTTTGATGTTATGGCAAAAGGCGTTACCAAAGCCACAGGTATTGAAGCCATTAGAAGCCATTACGATATTCCCCTTGAGGATGTGATCGCTTTTGGTGACAATGAAAACGACATGGATATGATCTCTTACGCTGGCGTAGGTGTTGCCATGAGCAATGCCACAGAAGCACTTAAAAAAGTAGCCAACTATATTGCAAAAAGCAATGATGAAGATGGCTTGATGCATGCACTTGAAGAATTGATTAAATAAATCTTAAGCTTGGCAATTAAAAATTAACAATGTTTGATAGGATCTTAACCTTATAATAATCTTGTTCTAATACTTTAACCGTATGATGTAGTAGAGGTCGAAAGCAAAGAGAAACGACAGACCAAGCTACATAAAATATGAGGTGAAGTATGAAAAATTCAATCGAGAACTTGGCACATTTATCAGAAAGGGCTGAAGCAATTCGAGTCGAAACTGACGCACTTTTCACAGCCGTAAAAATCGTGATGGGCAAGGAAAAACATGGATTAATGACTAAGCAAATTCCGCTCAAGTGGCAGAGTCAATATGAAAGACAGGTTGATGAAAAAGTAAACCTAATTCGCAGCAAAAGAAGAAATTGCGTTTGAATGAATAAGTATTAAACCCTATGGCATGTTCTGGACGACAGAGGTGCACATGGGGTTTATTTATTTGAGGCTAATAAGCGTTAAAACAATAAGGATAACAATAGGGATGACAATAATAAGGACAATAATGGGTTCAAGCATTAAAGTAGTGATAGAAGCGGAACGATAAAGGGTAGATATGATATAGGAGAAGATCTAACAAATTATAAGTGGTAAAAATTTTGAGTTAATGATTTGGAGGCAGGCATGAAGAAGGTGTTTATTTTAGGGGACAGTGGTCTCATAGGGAGGGCGATTATTAAGTGTCTCAAGGATGAATATGATATCCTGGGTATTTCTAGACATGAGGTTTCTCATGACAATTGCCA
>NZ_JBVBZF010000311.1:0-4105 GCF_057447755.1 Fusibacter sp.
GCTGAAATAGAGGTAATTACTTCATCGAATGGTCTTTTGAGTGATGGAGAGATTAGACAGTTATTTATTCGTAAAATAGAGAAATGCATTTTATCGGAGGTATTTTAAATGAGTTATCAATTGAGCCATGAGGCTTTCAATCAATATCTTAGAGATTTAAATATAACATATGATCTTTATGCCCCAAAGCTTCAGAAGGGCAAGGGGAAATTTTCTGACACAGACGTGGTAGGCTATGGAAAAATAGAATCCCTTGAAGAGATGGTTATTGATCAAAAATCCTATTTTTCACCTAAGGAGATTTTTTATCCCATCAGGGAGACCCTCTTTTATTTTCACAAGGATGAAATCATTGAGCCAAAGCTTGATATTAAACCAATGCTGATTTTTTTAAGACCTTGTGATATTAATGGCATAAAAAGACTTGATACCATCTTCCTAAAAAATGGTGATGCTGTTGACTATTATTATTTGAGAAGAAGAAATCTTGTTAAGTTCATTATGATCGAATGTTTGGATGGTTTTGACACTTGCTATTGTGTATCCATGAATGCCAATAAGAGTGAGGACTATGAAGCTGCAATTCGATTTGGAGATGTAATAAAAATAGATATTAAAGATGATGCTCTAGAAACTGATGTTATTAAGAACAATGATAAGATTGACTTTAAACCGGATTATATTAAAGAAAACAAAGTGAAAGTCACCGTGCCACCAGTAGATCTTATTACCAAGGAAATGTTTGAACATGAAATTTGGACAGAGTACACATCGAGATGTGTCGCTTGTGGTAGATGTAATACTTCTTGTATCACTTGTTCATGCTATTCGATGCAAGATTCAAAATTGAGTGATGATACTAAAGTGGGTGAAAGAAGACGCGTTTGGGCTGGCTGTCATGTGGACGGATTTAGTAATATGGCTGGCGGTCATGCTTTTAGAGTGAAAAATGGCGATAGAATGCGTTTTAAAACCATGCATAAAATCAATGATTTTCACAAGCGTTTTGGTTTTCATATGTGCGTGGGCTGTGGAAGATGTGATGATGTTTGCCCTGAATATATCTCATTTTCAAAATGCATTCAAAAGATCAATCAGATTGTAGAGGAGGGGCAAAAGAATGAATAATCCCTATTTACCAAAACCCTATAAAATTTTAAGCATCAATAAAGAAACCGAAATTGACTGGACTTTTGAAATTGCATTTGAAGGAAATTTAGTCGGTGGACAGTTTATGGAAATCTCGCTACCAGGTGTTGGCGAAGCACCCATATCCATTAGTGACTTTAATGAAACTTCACTTTTTATGACCATCAGAAAAGTAGGAAAGCTCACAGATGAGCTCTTTGACGCAAAACCAGGAGATTCACTTTTTATGAGAGGTCCTTATGGAAACGGCTTTGATATCGATTTGTTCAAGAAAAAGGATTTGGCAGTTATAGCCGGAGGTACAGGTCTTGCACCAGTTAAGAAGACGATTGATTACTTTATGAACCATTTGGATGAGGTGCAAAGGCTAGAGGTCATCATGGGTTTTAAATCACCTAAGGATGTGCTCTTCAAGGATACCATTAGGGCTTGGTCAGAAAAAGCACATGTGATTGCATCTGTGGATGCACCGCACGAAGACTGGCAAGGCGCAACCGGACTTGTGACGACACACATCAAGCAGCTGGATTTGACAAATGCTGAGGATAAAGTCGTCATCGTAGTTGGACCACCGATTATGATGAAATTTACAACACTTGAGCTCATAAAAAATGGTATTAAAGAAGAAAATATCTGGGTTTCATTTGAACGCAAAATGTCCTGTGGCATCGGCAAGTGCGGTCACTGCAAGATCGATGAAACCTATGTGTGTTTAGAAGGTCCGGTCTTCAATTATATTAAAGCAAAGCAATTATTAGATTAGGAGGAAGTCATGAGTGTCAATCGTAAAAAAGTAACCAAAAATGCTTATAGAATCACGAAAACAAGAAACAAAACGGCATTGCGTATTAGAGTACCAGGTGGTCATCTCGATGCACAATTTCTTCCCCTGATCAACAACATCGCAGAAAAGTATGGTAATGGAACTGTTCATTTGACCACGAGACAAGGGTTTGAAGTGCCTAATATCGACTTTGATAAAATGGCAGAAATCAATGCTTTGATTAAGCCCCTTGTGGAGAGTCTTGGACTTGACGTAGATGCCACTACTGATGGCTATCCTGCTGCAGGAACTCGAAATATTTCTGCATGTGTGGGCAACAGAGTGTGTCCGTTTGCAAATGACGATACGACTCGAATTGCAAAGAACATAGAAAAAAGTGTTTATCCACACGACTTTCATTTCAAAATTGCTGTAACAGGGTGCCCAAATGATTGTATCAAAGCCCACATGCAGGATTTCGGGATTATATGCATCACAGAACCACAATATGAGGTTTCAAGATGCATTAGCTGTGAAGCCTGTGTTAAAAACTGCAAGAAAAAAATCACAGGAGCGCTGTCAATGGATGGTTTCAATGTGGTGAGAGATACTGAAAAATGCATTGGGTGTGGGGAGTGTATCATCAAATGTCCGACAGGCGCGTGGACAAGAAGTGAGAAAAAGTATTATAGAATGGTGATTATGGGAAGAACGGGGAAGAAAAATCCTAGACTCGCTATGCCCTTCATCAAATGGTGTACTGAAGAAGTATTCACACAAATTATCGTAAACACCTATGCTTTTGTAGACCGCTATATTGATCGTAGTTTGCCAAAGGAGCATATCGGTTACATCGTCGATAGAGTAGGCTATCATACCTTTAAGCGTGAAGTGTTGGAAGGTGTTCAGCTTAATGATGAAGCAAAAATCGCAGAACATATTCAGTGGAGCGGCTACTGGTATAAACAAGAATCACAGTTTGTTTAGGGGGACAATATGCAAGAGACTTTTAGACTTGAAGATTTGTTAAATGTATTGATAGAGCTTGAAATTGTAGGTGGGGCTCATTATAAAAGACTTAATCTCTTATCAAAAGATTTAAAAAGTAAAGTGCTCTTCGAGCAACTTTCAAATGAAGAACTCAAGCATGAAATCTACTACAAGTCTTTAAAACAAAGACTTCTTAGATTTGAATCAGAAAATCTAAGTGACGAATATAAAAGCTATGTAAAATCACTTTTGATGAGTACAATGACTTTCTTAAAAGGCATCAATAATTGGTTGGATGGTCCTGAAGAAGTTGTTGAGTTCGATAGGGGCATTGAGAATGCACTTAGACTCGAAAAAGACACGATTTTACTCTTATTAGAAATGAAGCAAATTTTGGAAGCCTCAACACATACAGAAATCGACACCATAATAGGGCAGGAGCAAACACATGTGAAACGCATTTTAGAACTGGGCAAGTCTTTATAATAAGCTGCCAGTCCATGATGATCCTTTCACATAATAAAAATATTAAACACGTAGATGGAACAGGTCTTATACCAGTTCATTTCCTACGTGTTTTTTAGTTAATCCATTTTAATAAACAGTTAATACTCACTTTAATGGCATTTAAAACCTTTCGTTTATACTGAGTTTATGATCAAGGACTTGAAATTCATAAACTAATTAAATTTGGAGGTAAGAAAATGAATAAAGTAACTGCAATATATGAACTTTTTAAAAATGTAAAGGAAATGGATTGTACCAGTGGCAATATGGACAGTATTTTGAAATTGGGTGACGCATCCATTATGCAAGGCCATGCGGAAACATCAAATCAAGAAGGCAAGCATACAAAAAAGGTGGCAATTAATTTTGGAGAAGAATCCATAAAATTTGAAAGAACAGGCAACATGGGTGGCTGCTGTGGTGGTTTTGGTCATGGACATATGAGAGGTATGCATCACATGAAGGGTATGCATAAACATGGCATGCATAGAGGCATGCATGCTGGTATGAATAGAGGCCATATGCATGGCTATGGTGGTCAAGAGAATTGCTGTGCGGATGACACACAAGAAATTTCTATGGATATGCATTCAAAATGTCATTCAGACATGAGATTTCGCAAAATCGATAAAGCCTTATTGCTTCTAAAGTTATTGGATAAAACCGTATATGATGAAGCCTCAAAGCAAATGATCC
>NZ_JBVBZF010000312.1:0-4100 GCF_057447755.1 Fusibacter sp.
AAACTTGTTGATGCTAAGGGTTGCCCTGAGCCTCAATTAAGAGAATCTGCAAAATACGGGATCTGCAAGATCAACATCGACTCTGATTTAAGACTTGCACTTACTGGAACAATCAGACAACAATTTTCAAAAGATCCAAGTAATTTTGACCCTAGAAAATACTTGGCACCTGCTAGAGAAGCAATCTATGATATGGTTAAACATAAAATGATCAATGTATTGGGTTGCAATCAAAAATAATAAAAATGCTAGTGTTAAAGGCCTTTAATTTTAAAGGTCTTTTCATTTTTTTGAAATAGGGCAGTATAATCTCACCCTATAAAAATGACCCATTCAAAAAAGCAAGGAGATCCTCCAAGGAATCTCACTCTAAATATGTTCAACTTTTGGATAGTGTGTTAAAATAATAGAGATAAAATAAGGAGGTACTACAATGAATCCACAAGTGAAAATAGAAGTAAAAGGCTTTGGTACAATGGTTGCTGAGCTTTACCCTGAAATAGCGCCAACATCAGTAAACAATTTCTTAACGCTTGCAAGCGAAGGCTACTACGATGGTCTTATCTTCCACAGAGTTATTAAAGGTTTCATGATCCAAGGCGGATGTCCACAAGGCTCTGGTATGGGTGGCCCTGGTTATGGTATTAAAGGCGAGTTCAACAACAATGGCTTTAAAAACGATTTAAAGCACACTGAAGGCGTCTTATCTATGGCAAGATCTCAAATGCCAAACAGTGCAGGTAGCCAAATCTTCATCATGCACAAAAATTCACCTCATTTAGATGGTAGCTATGCAGCGTTCGGTAAAGTGATCGAGGGTCTCGAAATCGTTGATCAAATCGCTAACGTTAAAACAGGTGCACAAGACCGTCCAAGAGAAGAAGTTGTGATTGAAAAGATGACAGTTGAACTCAATGGCTATGAAATCGGTGCGATTGAAAAGTTCTAATTGCACAATATAAAGAGTATCCCCCACCCCCAATAATCACCTGCACGGCACGCGGTCCTCGCTTTGCTGTGGAGTGCCCTTACGGCGATTATTGGGGGTGGGGGATTTTAAGTTTTTGACTATGACGTTTGTGGCATTACATTAACTTTTCATTCCTGCCCTTAAAGATGTGTGTGTTTAAAGTCGTCACTGTATTTTAGGCCGAATCCAAAGATGCGGTCCATACTGGAATGTGCAAAAAACATTATACCTGTAAGCATGGTCAATTGACTATTCAAAATTGCACCTACAATGTAAATGAATATCCATAGTGCACGTAAATGAAAAAAGTTATAAACAATAGCACCCACTTTTGTATTTACAACATATCCAATCATGGCAAGATCTGGTATAAACAACAACACCATAAACTGCCACCATTTATAGTCAAGTTGGCTAAATAAGTATAATCCCAGTGCGAAAAATGCTATTTCTTCGATTTTGATCAATGTTTTCATGCAACCACCTCTCTAAATACGCTATAGGGTTAAACTATTCTTTCGCTATATCTAAATTAAATTTTTAAGTACCGCTATGCAAAATACCCACTTATCATACTGAAAGGACATCATGGTCTTAAGAACCACGTGCCATCACTATAACAAGTGGGCATTCATATTGAATACTTTTCTTTGCCCCATTTTATCCACTAAGGCTTAGAATATAAGATCATAAATCATTGTTTCAGTCTATTCCGGTTTTTCTGCCGTATTCACATCTGATGTCGTTTCCAATCTTGGGTCATTTACCTGTCTCTCCACGTAAATATCAAGGCCGTTCACTTCAAACACCTCGTTGAAGAGGTCCCAAACATCATACTTACCAGTTCTCTCAGAAGAGGAGATTGGAATAATAACACTTTCCTTGTCCATCTTGAGTTCCTTACGGATGATTTTCATCTGAGCAGCAATTTGATTTTTACTGAGTTTATCAGCCTTTGTCGCAATGACAATGCCACTGAAACCATACTGCTTGATCCAATCATACATTTGCTTGTCCTCTTGAGAAGGCTTATGTCTAATGTCCACAAGCTGGATGACTTCAAGCAAGGTCTCTCTATTGGTCAAATAGGTCTCAATGATTTTTCCCCAAGTCGCTTTTTGTGTTTTGGATACCTTTGCAAATCCATATCCAGGCAAGTCGACAAATCTGAATAAGCCATCGATATCGTAGAAGTTAACAAGCTGGGTTTTACCCGGTGTTGAACTGGTCTTAGCAAGCCCTCTACGATTGAGCAACATATTGATGAGTGATGATTTACCAACATTTGAACGTCCAGCAAATGCAATTTCTGGCAACTGATCGTCTGGATATTGTGATTTTGCCACCGCACTGATGACAAATTCACTATTTTTGATTTTCATTTTCTGGCTCCTTTTTCATTAAAGCGTGCTCAAGAACTTCATCCATTGTCTTCACTGGAACAAATTCAATTTCCTTCTTAACCACTTCAGGTATATCTTCTAAATCCTTGATATTTTCAAATGGGAATATAATTTTCTTGATGCCTGCACGTTTAGCCGCCAAAGATTTCTCCTTGAAACCGCCAATCGGAAGCACTCTGCCTCTAAGTGTGATTTCACCTGTCATAGCCACAAAACGGTTTACTGGCACGCCTGAAAGTGCAGAAATCATAGCCGTTGCCATAGTGATCCCTGCCGATGGCCCATCCTTTGGAATTGCGCCTTCTGGAATATGAACATGTAAGTCCAAGGTCTCATAGAAGTTTTCTTCAATACCATAATCCGATGCTATGGTTCTGATGTAAGATAAGCCTGCCTGTGCAGATTCCTTCATGACATCGCCAAGTTGACCTGTGAGCTGAAGCTTGCCCTTACCCTTCATCGTATTGACTTCGATAGATAAAGTATCGCCGCCAACAGCAGTCCATGCAAGACCGGTCACGATACCAACTTGGTCCACTTCAGCGATTAAATCATAGTGATACTTGGTCTTGCCAAGGTATTTGTCTAAATTTTTATCTGTAATTCTAACGCTCTTCACTTCACCCTTAACGATTCTCACAGTGGCCTTACGGCAAATATCTGCAATCTTACGTTCAAGTTCTCTGACACCTGATTCGCGCGTATACTGACGGATCGTCTCGAGCAATGCATCATCCGATAAAGACAAGGCTGTTTTCACAAGACCATGCTCTTCCATCTTCTTTGGTACAAGGTATTTCTTGGCGATATTAAGTTTTTCAACTTCAGTATAGCCAGACACCTGAATGACTTCCATACGATCAAGTAAGGGTCTTGGAATTGTGCTAAGTGAGTTTGCAGTGGTGATAAACATTACCTTAGAAAGATCAAACGGCACTTCAAGGTAATGGTCTGTGAACTCCTTATTTTGCTCTGGATCAAGGACCTCTAAAAGTGCAGACGCAGGGTCCCCTCTAAAGTCACTTGAAAGCTTGTCAATTTCATCAAATAGGAATACTGGATTCTTAGTACCAGCCTCTTTAATGCCATTGATGATACGTCCAGGAATTGCGCCGATATAAGTACGTCTATGACCCCTTATTTCAGCCTCATCCCTAACACCACCAAGTGACATTCTCACAAATTCACGATTGAGCGAACGCGCAATTGATTTTGCGATAGAGGTTTTACCAACCCCTGGAGGGCCTACTAAACAGATGATTGGGCCCTTCATGCTCTGCGTTAAATCTCTCACAGCAAGGTATTCCACTACTCTCTCTTTAACAGACTCTAGACCAAAATGATCTTCATCAAGTACGGCTTGGGCCATATTTAAATCAATTTCATCTTTCGTCTCTTTCTTCCAAGGTAAGTCTAAAATCCAATTGACATAACTTCTGATAACGCCACTTTCTGCTGAAGAAGGGGATAGTCTTGAGTAGCGATCAATCTCGTTTGAGACTTTTTTCTCGATTTTTTTACCCAGTTTAAGCTTTTTAAGCTTTTTACGCATTTCTTCAATTTCATCTTCTTGTGCGTCTTCCTCGCCAAGTTCATCTCTGATGGCTTTAATTTGTTCTCTGAGATAATACTCTTTTTGAGATTTATTGATTTGGCTTTTAACCTTGTCATTGATGTCTTTTTCCACTTGAAGAATTTCGATTTCAGTCAACAAAAGACGATATAGT
>NZ_JBVBZF010000313.1:0-4092 GCF_057447755.1 Fusibacter sp.
AATTAAGGGATGGGCATATGGATTTACCATATGCCCGGGGATTAAATAAAAAAACTTGTTTATTGCTAGTTATTGGTTATGAGTGTTAAATTTAAAATCATTTAGCACTAATGACTTGTGATTGAATAAGACTAGCTTACTGAATAGCACCAGCTTTTTTGTGCATTTCGATATACTCTGCTACGTTGTCTTTAGTGATTAATGGACAATCGATATCAGTATCGATTTGAGTCTCTTCACCAGTTAAAAGCTTGTGGCTTGTCGCTAATAAAGATTCCGCTAATGCATAAGCACTTTGTAAGCTTGTTGAAGTTAATTTACCTTCTTGGATTAAAAGTACAGCTTCAGCAGTACCATCAACGCCGTATGCTAAGATGTTTTCAAATTTTGCATTGTCTTTGATAACTTCAAGTGCACCAGCTGCCATGTTATCGTTCATAGCGATGATTGCGTCGATTTTGTCATTAGCTTGTACCCATGTTTCCATGTAGTTCATAGCTTCGTCTTTGTTCCAGTTAGCAATTTCTTCACCAACGATTGTTACGTCAGGTCTTTTTGCAAAGAATTCATTTTCCCAGCTTTTTCTTCTTTCATCAGCATGGAAGTTTCCTGGAGGCCCTTTAAGGACAACAACGTTTGCATTTTCAGGAATTTGTGTTACTGCTGCATCAGCATTAACTTTTGCTTGAAGGTATGGATCAGCATCTACTGAAGATGCGCCTTCAACGCCTGAGATTCTAGCATTTGTAGTGATTGTTACGATACCAGCAGCCACTGCTTTTTCAGCATATGGTCTTTGAGCTTCACCATTGTTTGGTTGGATAATGATTGCATCATATTTGTTTGTGATTGCATTTTCGATAAGTGAGTTTTCTGTATCATCACTTGCTTGTCCGTCAAATACATCAACTGTGATGTCATCATATTTATCTGCTTCTTCCATAACTGCATTTGCAAGCCATGCAGCAAATGAATCTGCTTGTGCTCTTGCAATGTATGCAACTCTAAATGTCTTTGCTGTTTCTGTACTATCACTTGCTGTTGCTTCTGTGCTTTCTGCTGGAGCAGGTGCTGTTTCAGTTTTAGCAGGTGAACTACAACCAGCTAATGTCCCCATCATCAGCATGAAAACTAATAAAAACGCTAATACTCTTCTCATTTTTTCCTCCTAAGATTTAATGTGTATGTTAAACTGGCCATGCCAAGAATAACCAAAAGAATTTAGAACTTTACCTAAGCTTTTTTCTTTTTACCACGTGTTGTCTTAAAGTAAATGTCGTAGATTACGGCCAATGCGATGATTGCACCTCTTACGATTTGTTGTAGGTATGAGTTAACACCCACTAGGACCATGATGTTGTCTAGGAAGCCTACGATAAATGCACCTGCAAGTGTTCCAGAAGCTGTACCGATACCACCTGAGAATGACGTACCACCGATTACAGCAGCCGTAAGGGCCTTAAATTCATAACCGATTGCGCCATTTGGAAGTCCGCCGTTAACACGTGACATAAAGAGAACACCTGCGATACCGACGAAAATACCATTGATGATAAAGGCTTTCATTTTAACGCGATCAACATTGATCCCAGAAGCGATTGAAGCTTCTTCGTTGCCACCGATTGCATAGATTGAACGTCCAAATACGGTGTGCTTTAAAAGGTACCAAGTTAAAATCATGATGCCAATTAGGAACCAAACTGGGTTTGGAATGCCAAAGAATGAACCTTGTCCAAATACGACATAATCTCCAATTTGATATATGTTTTGACCGTTTGTATAAAGTAAGGCTGCACCTCTTGCCATGGTCATCATTGCAAGTGTTGCAATGAAAGGCGGCGTTTTAAACTTAGTGACCATCACACCGTTTAAGATATTGCAGAATACTGCTACAGCAATACTTACAGCAAATGCTAAAACTAAAGAGTGTGTCATGGTATAAACGGATACAGATAAAACGCCAGCTAGTGCAAGAACAGATCCAGATGATAAGTCAAGCATGCCGCTGATGATTAAGAGTGTTTGACCAAAGGCCAAGATCGTGCCCACCGCAATTTGTCTTGAAATATTTGATAAGTTTCCTACGGTTGCAAAGTTTTCATTTGCCATCCAGCTGACCATAAAGAGGGCCAAGAGGACAAAGTAGATACTGAAAGTGCCTTTTGCATTTAATTTTTTTAATTTCTGAGTAAAATTATTCATGATTCAACTCCTAATGATTAGTAGATGCAGTCGCAAGACGCATAATATTTTCTTGTGAGAAATCCTGTCTATCAAGTGTGCCCATGATTCTGCCCTTTGCCATGACACAGATTCGATCGCACATGCCGATCAGCTCTGGTAGCTCTGATGATACGATGATAACGCTTTTGCCATCCTCCACGAGGTCTGAGATGAGCTTGTAAATTTCGTATTTTGCACCGACGTCAATCCCTCTTGTTGGTTCATCTACAATGAATACCTCTGGATCTGTTATCAGCCATTTTGCCAGCAAGACCTTTTGTTGGTTTCCACCAGATAGTGACTCAATGCTTGTTTCATAGGTTGGTGTTTTAACCTTCATTTTATCGCAATAGTATTTGACAGTTTCTTCTTCGATCTTGCTGTGAAGCAAACCTTTGTGAATGAACTTCTTAAGGTTCGTGATGGAGATGTTCTCCCTTACACTTCTCACAGGTAATATTCCAAATCGTCTACGGTCTTCCGATAGCATAACCACCTTATGGTTGATACTGTCTTTGACGCTTTTAATCTTAACGGGCTTACCATGTATTTTGATTTCACCAGCGTGGATATTATCAAGTCCGAAAATAGCTCTCATGACTTCTGTTCTACCTGCCCCCATGAGACCGGCAAAACCAAGTATTTCGCCTTGCTTAATATCAAATGTAATGTCCTTGAACTTATCACCCTCAAGCTGATTTACTTCTAAGATTGGTGGACCGATTTTTGTTTCGATCTTAGGAAAGTCATTCCCAAGCTTACGTCCAACCATCAGAGAAATTACGGTTTCTATATCAAGTTCTTCTTTTGGTCTTGAATCAATGACTTTACCATCTCTGAAAACGGTGATATCATCAGCGATTCTAAAGATCTCATCCATTTTGTGCGAGATATAGATGATGGCTGCCCCTCTAGCTTTTAAATCAAATATCTTTTGAAATAGAATTTCAACTTCTTTTTGAGTAATTGCAGATGTGGGTTCATCCATAATGATGATGTCTGATTGATATGAGATTGCTTTTAATATTTCAAGCATCTGAATATCAGATACAGTTAAATCCTTTAATTGTGTTTCTGGTTTATAGTCCAGATTTTCAGCTTTTAGAAGATCAAGTGTTCTTCTTCTAATTTCAGGCCAATTGACCTTACCTGATTTATCCAGTGGCCAGTTGCCGACAAAGAGACTCTCCTCAATTGTCATTTCAGGTATATAGTTAAGCTCCTGAAAAATCATGGAGATGCCAAGCTCCCTCGCTTGGATAGGATTTTTAACCTTAACTTCTTTGCCATCTATAAGAATCTGTCCTGAATCGGGTTGATAAATACCGTTTATGATTTTCATCAAGGTGGATTTACCTGCCCCATTTTCCCCACAAAGTACGTGGACAGAGCCTTTACGAACAGAGAATTCGATTTTATCAAGTGCCTTAACACCTGGGAACGACTTCTCTATATTCACTACTTTTAGTTTGTACATGTCGCAATGCCTCCCTTACTTGCATTAATCTTAATACAATTAGGAGGGATACATAATGTCCTAGATTAATGACTTGGTGTACTTTATTACAGATTTTTTTTACAGACTGAAATAATTTTAGAAATGATTGAGCGTGAATTGCACTATATTAAGATTGGTTTGTCCTAAATTAAGATTTATAAAGGATTTTTAGGACTTGCTTGTCTTATATTAAGATTAGAAGGGCATTAGAACGACATTCTGGTCTTTTTAGATAAATAGGATGAGTGCGGGAGTGGGAGTAATCCGTTTTGACTAGATGATTTTGTGACACACAAAAAAAGAACTGAATCATATCAGTTCTTTTAAAGGTTAATGTGGTATTTTTTTATTCTAAACCATTTATTCTAGAA
>NZ_JBVBZF010000314.1:0-4089 GCF_057447755.1 Fusibacter sp.
CCGCCGTCTATTTGAATACTAGGTGTGGTATGATCAAGAATAACTTTCGCAACAATCTCAAGGCCGTTGGTCACATCGTGATCATCACCAGCGTCCTTGATGACTGTACAGCTACAAGCACCCTGTGCATCAAATTCAAATGAGGCAAGTGGCAAGGTCAATATGGTACCCTCAGTATTCGTAATCTCTATACCATGTTCCAATATTTCGTTCTTGACCTCTGGTGAGAGCAAGACCATTAAGGCTGCTTTGGCAGCAGCTGTTGCACAGGCACCAGTGGTATATCCCATTTTCAACATTTTGCCATCTGCACTTATTAACCGATCCGCCTGTTTGGTAAAATCGATATTAGAGGATGTGTTCATCATTAAGCTCTTTCTTTAAAATTGTAAACCAATGCATTGACGATTGCTGCTGCAACGTTGCTGCCACCTTTTCTGCCAAGGGCAGTAATACAAGGAATGGTTGAATTGTATAATGCGAGTTTTGATTCTTCTGCACCTACAAATCCAACGGGAACACCTATGATGCCGATAAGACTTTCTTCAAATTCATCTTGAAGGTCAAGGACCTGAAAAATAGCAGTCGGTGCATTTCCAAATACAAATATTTTCTTGCCAGGTTCTTTAAGCGCCAATTGGATGGATGCCATTGAGCGTGTGATGCCTTGTTCTTTGGCGATTGCTTTGGCTTCATCGTTTGCCACAAAGCACTTAAGCTGCCAACCCGTTTGGTTAAAAGCGGCCTTGTTGATGCCTGAAAGCACCATGTTTGTATCTGTGTAGACGGTTACGGGTTCACTTGATTTATCAGTAATGGCCCTTGTAAAAGCGCTTAAAAAACGGTCTTCCACTTTGAGATTGTCAAGGTAATCAAAATCCGCACTGGTATGAATGACACGTCTGTAAATATTTTGTACAAGTGGATCACCCGATGGATAAATCTTTGCAGATTTAGCGATGATATCATCTATAATCTCAAAGCTTTCGCGTTCTATGCCCATTGGGTCTTTTTTATATTCGAACTTCATAAGCTTACCCTTTCAATAATAAGATCGAGCATTTTCTCGTCGTAACCAATGTTATTAAGGAAGGTAAATTTGAGGTCGCCGTATTCTGATTCGATTTTTTCAAGGACTTCAGGAATATCTTCCTTGATGTGGTTGCCATTGAATATAAAAAACGGGAAGGCTTTTATATTGCGAACGCCTTGCTTGTAAAGGGTTTCAACGATGTTTTCGATAGAAGGTTCCATAAGTTGTAGGTAGCAATACTCAATTAGAGTTTCCGGCATTTTAGCAACAAGGGCCTGCTTGTACTTTTTCATGATTTCATCAGTTTCCTGAACCTTACTTCCGTGGGCAATAATTAAAACAGCATCTTTCTTCATTTGCTTACTCCTTTGAATTTAAAATAGATAAGTTTAAAATAAAAAAGCACACCTGAAAGGTGTGCGACTATTTCCGTTTATGACCCTAGATTTATGGTGAGCCATTAGAACATCAGTAATGCGCAAACTTCCCTCCGAAGTTTTGTTCATTGAATATCGTTGGTAGGTCTCCTGGCTTGGGGATCGTTCTACATTTTCACCTTCCCATGAACTTTTTTGTCCACAGTGGTATTGAAACTTCGTACTCCCATACAGTAGCGGGGGCTGCTGAGGCATTTAACCTCATTCCCTGTTATCCTATTAAAAGGACCAACAATAACATTTAGTTGTGGAGGCTTCCATCTATTTAATGAAAAACCCCAGCAATATGATAAAAAAATAACATCACAGAGCCAAGGTCATCATAACATAAAAGCATAAAAAATGAAACCCATATAATGAAGGTTTAAAAAAAATTTGAAATTTCTTCATTTCTTGTGCTTGCAAGGACAAGGTTGATATGGTACAATTTCGATAATTGAAAGCTAAATGTATGGATAGGAAGAGTAGTTTGCGGAAGAACCTTAGAGAGCTGATCTTTGGTGAAATTCAGCGTCCGGAAGCAAATGAAGATGGCCCTTGAACAGAGCACATGAAAATTGCAGTAGTGTGTTACGGATTTGTACACGTTAGAGTACAGTTGATTGTTTAGATCAACACGAGGATATTACAGTGATGTGATATCAAAGTAGGGTGGTAACACGACATTGACTTCGTCCCTTGGTGGGTCGGGGTTTTTTTGTTTTTTGTTTCTTTAGGGTGAGAATTATTTAGTTTGAAAATCAATTATGAGGTATTAATAAAAGATATAGGAGGTTTTAGTATGTCAAAAGGTACTTATTATGTAACGACACCGATTTATTATCCAAGTTCAAAGCTTCACATTGGTCATACCTATACCACTGTGGCAGCAGATGCCATTGCACGTTATAAAAGGGTAACGGGTTTTGATGTGATGTTCTTAACGGGAACAGATGAACACGGTCAAAAAATTCAAAATGTCGCTAGTGAACAAGGCAAAACGCCAAAGGCATTTTTGGATGTGGTTGTAGATGAAATCAAGCAGCTCTGGGAAACTATGGAGATTTCTTATGACCACTTTATCAGAACGACAGATGATTACCATGAAAGACGCGTTCAGCAGTTATTTATGACTCTTTATGAAAAAGGTGACATTTATAAGGGTGAATACGAGGGGCTTTATTGTACACCTTGTGAATCCTTCTGGACAGAATCTCAATTAAAGGATGGCAATTGCCCTGATTGTGGTCGTCCAGTTCAAGTGACTAAAGAAGAGGCTTATTTCTTTAAGCTTTCTAAATACCAGGATAAGCTTCTTGAATTATTTGAGACTAATCCAGATATTTTAGAGCCTAAATCAAGAATTAACGAGATGGTAAACAACTTCATCAAACCAGGACTTGAGGACTTATGTGTTTCAAGATCGACCTTTGACTGGGGTGTACCAGTGCCAATCGATGAAAAACATGTTATTTACGTATGGCTTGATGCCCTTAGCAACTATATTACAGCACTCGGTTATCCAGAAGTGAAGGATGGCGAGTTCGCCAAGTTTTGGCCAGCAGATGTTCATTTGGTAGGTAAGGAAATCGTGAGATTCCATACGATTATCTGGTTTGCCATCTTGATGGCACTTGACATACCGGTACCAAAAAAAGTATTTGGTCATGGCTGGATTCTACTCGAAGGTGGCAAAATGTCAAAATCTAAAGGCAATATCGTCGATCCGGTTGTCTTAATCGAGAGATATGGCGTAGATGCTCTTAAATACTTCTTACTTCGTGAGTATACTTTCGGACAAGATGGTATTTTCACAAATGAGGTTCTTCTCAATAGAATCAATGCAGACCTTGCAAACGACCTTGGTAACTTGGTTTCACGAAGTGTCTCAATGGTTGAAAAGTATAGAGATGGTATCGTGCCTTCAATTGGCCAAACGACAGAATTTGACGCGGACTTAAAACAGGTTGGCACAAACGCATATTTAGCACTCGATAAGAAAATGGACAACTTAGATTTTTCAGGTGCACTTGAAGAAATCTGGAAGGTCATCCGTAGAACCAATAAATATATTGATGAAACAATGCCTTGGGCACTTGCAAAGGATGAAGCCAATGCAGGCAAGCTTGACACAGTCCTATATAATCTCATTGATAGCATTCGTTTGATCTCAATTTTAATTCAGCCATTTATGATTCATACATCTCGTGGTATTTGGTCTCAAATTGGTATAGCTGAAGGGGATGCGACGAAATGGGATGCAGTGAAGGCAGCGAATTTATACCCAGCAGGTACTAGGGTTCAAAAAGGCGACTCTCTCTTCCCAAGAATTGACATCAAGGCAGAACTTGAAGCGCTTGAAGAAATGGCAGCATCCAAGCATGTAAAAGAGTTTGCGCCAATTAAGCCAGAAATCACCATTGATGATTTTTCAAAGGTAGATTTAAGAGTGGCGACCATCACGGCAGCTAAAGCACATCCAAATGCGGATAAGCTTTTGATTTTAACCTTAAAGGTTGGCAATGATGTGAGACAAGTGGTTTCAGGTATTGCCAAGCATTATAAACCAACGGATATTGTAGGTAAAAAAGTCATTATCGTGGCAAACTTAAAGCCGGTTAAACTTCGTGGCGAACTCTC
>NZ_JBVBZF010000315.1:0-4033 GCF_057447755.1 Fusibacter sp.
GCAACAGATCGTATTCGTCAATGGACGATATGTGAAAAGTGATATCATTAAGGATGCCATCCAATTGGCATATAAGCCTTATTTGATGAATAACAGATATCCTGTGTGCTTTTTATTCCTTGAAATAGATCCAGATAAAATAGACGTCAATATTCACCCTGCTAAAACAGAAATTAAATTTCATGACGATGGTGTCTTGAAACAGTTCATCTATACCGCGCTTAAAAAGGCCTTTAATCTTCAAAATCAAATACCAGAAGTGAGTCTGAAAGAAGTTGCGGTTATGAGAAAAATTGACAATCCTCAAGCGGATCCAGTAAATCGAGATAATCCACCAACCACACCAACACAGGATCCATCAAAGACTGATTTAAAAATAAATGGATCTAATGAAACAGGTCATGTGACTAAAGCGGTAGATGCGTCAAACGCAAGTGATATGGCCATAATAAGTGATTTGTCTAAACCGATGGATGGAAATATTGATGTGACTGCTAAAAGTGTTGAGGTAGACGCTGGCGACCTTCTTAATAGGGGAGAGTTAACTAGTCATAAGTCTGTTTCAAGTCGTATAAATGAGTACAGTCGTAAGGATTTAGATGTATCATCTCTTAAAGGTACTGAAGCGCTTGGACAACATAATCTAGGTGGGCAAGGGCATAATGAAAACGCTCAAAGTCAAAATAATAATGCTCTAGGTCAAAGGGAAAACTCACAAGTTCAATCCGAGGCTGTGCGCTCTCATAATCAAAGTGAGTCTCAAGAGGGTTCAAGAAAAAACTTTGTGGCTAGAGAATCGGTTCAAGGCCATGAGTACGTGGCACCACCTAAGATAGATTTTTCAAGTGTATCTTTAGAACCCCTATTTGAGTTCGTTGAGGAAATAAATTTTTATGATAAACCAATTTATCAAGGCACAGTTTATGATGAGCTCAGATATATTGGAACCTTTATAAATGCTTATTTACTATGTGAAAAAGACAATCATCTATACTTGATTGACCAACATGCAGCGCATGAGAAAATATATTATGAGCGATACTTAAAAGCTTATAAAGATGGTGAGATAATTTCTCAGGGATTATTATTGCCCGAAATAATTGAGCTGGATCATTTGAGAATGCATGAATTTAATTCGCATCAGCGGTATTTCAAGCGATTGGGATTTGATGTCTCCGTATTTGGGGACAAGAGCATCATTGTTAGGGAAATTCCAAACATGTTTAACATAGAAACTGCCAAGGACATTTTACTTGAAATAATGGATGGATTGTCAGACCGTATGGATGATTTAATATTCGAAAAACTCATGAGTCGTGCTTGTAGAGCCGCTATTAAAGCGAACGATAAGTTAGCAACAATCGAAGTGGACTCTCTACTGGAACAACTTAAATATTTAAATGAGCCATATACATGCCCGCATGGTAGACCTATTATTATCAGCTTTAGTAAATCCGAAATTGAGAAGAAATTTAAGCGTATACTTTAAGAACTTAAAAATCTAGCATAATTCAAAAGCTGTGTTGCGTATCGTTAGAAACAATGGAACCTTTTTAAGGCAGTAATATAGCGGATTATATAGTAAAGATAAAATGAAAACGAGCGCAATTAAAAATTAATTTGTTTGTCTAATTAGAAATATAGCATGTTTAGATATAAATATTGAATAATATAAATTGACAGATCACAAAAAAATTATAGGGTGATAAAATAACTTTAAAAGTAATCGTTGAAGTTTTTTAATTAAAAATATATGATAATAGGAGAAAACATGAATAAGATATTGGTCATCGTTGGACCGACTGCTGTTGGAAAAACAGATATTTCAATAGAAGTAGCCAAGGCACTTGATACTGAAATCATTTCATGTGATTCGGTTCAAATCTATAAACAATTGGATATAGGGTCAGCGAAGCCCACAACTACTGAAATGCAAGGTGTTAAGCATCATCTTATAGATTTTGTTGAACCAGATCAAAATTATTCGGTGAGTGAATACCAAAGAGATGCTAAAACCATTATTTCAAGGCTACATGAAGCTGGTAAAATACCAATCATCACAGGTGGAACAGGGCTTTATGTCAATGCCCTCCTATACGAAATGCATTTTGGCGCATCTGCGTCTGATGAGGCTTATAGGACATCACTGGAAGCCATGGCAGAAAGTGAAGGCAATGATGCCGTACATGATCTTTTAAAAAAGGTGGATTTTGTGGCAGCTGAGAAAATTCACCCTAATAATTTAAGACGTGTTATTAGAGCGCTTGAAATTAACAAAGTCACTGGTCAAAATGTGGGTGATTTCACACTTGATCCCGTTAAAACAAGAGATTATGAAGTGATTTTAATCGGCCTCACTCGTAATCGGTTAAAACTTTATGCAAGAATTAACAAACGCGTAGACCTAATGCTTGAGGCTGGCCTTATCGATGAAGTAAAAAAATTGAAAAGCTTAGGATTAGATGATAGTTTTCAGTCAATGCAGGGTATAGGATACAAAGAAGTTCTAGCGTATTTAAATGGCCTTTATGACCTAGATACCATGATTTCTCTATTGAAACAAAATTCCCGAAGATATGCCAAGAGGCAAATGACGTGGTTCAAGCGTTATGAGGATATTCAATGGATCGATCTTGAGACAGTTTCGACTAAAGAGGCGGTCGTAGAGACTATTTTATCAACCATATAAAATTATAGAATAGAAGGAGGGGGAGCAATGAAAAGTGCTATCAATTTACAGGATGTATTTTTAAATCAGTGCAGAAAAGACCAAACACACATTACGATCTTTTTAATCAGTGGATACCAAATTAGAGGTCTTGTAAAAGGTTTCGACAGTTATACGATCGTTTTAGACAGTGAAGGCAAACAACAAATGATTTATAAGCATGCTATATCAACGATCATTCCAGCAAAAACAGTTAATTTTCAGGCATAATAAAATCGAAGTAACATACAAAAAAGGGACGGTAAATGACCAACGCTTAATTTAAGTGAACAGTCATAACCGTCCCTAATTTATGGCGCTTAGCATTTTTTTAATCAAAATGAGAAGTATTTATTAATTTTTATGAACAAATGACAATTTTGAAAGTCTAATATTGTTATTCAAAGGGTTACACTATATAATGTTTATGATAAGAAATTAAGAAAGGTTGGTTTAATTATGGTAGAAAATATGACAATTAATGCGATAAGAGTTTTGTCAGCTGAAGCAATTCAAGCGGCGAATTCTGGTCACCCTGGACTTCCGCTTGGTGCAGCACCAATGGCATACACTTTATGGGCAAAGTCATTAAAGCACAGTCCAAGCAATCCGCATTGGCATAACAGAGATAGATTTGTTTTATCTGCTGGTCATGGTTCAATGCTCATGTATTCTTTATTACATTTATTCAACTATGGTCTTTCAATGGAAGAGATCAAAAATTTCAGACAGTTTGACAGTAAGACACCTGGACATCCAGAGTTTGGTCACACAACTGGTGTTGAGATTTCTACAGGTCCTTTAGGTCAAGGTATTGCAAATGCAGTTGGATTTGCAATGGCAGAAGCACACCTTGCTGCAAAATTCAATAAGCCAGGTTATGATATTGTTGACCACCACACTTATGCAATTTCGGGTGATGGTTGTTTAATGGAAGGTATTTCTTATGAGGCTGCATCTCTTGCTGGTACCTTAAAGCTTGGTAAGCTCGTACTCATGTATGATTCAAACAAGATTTCTATCGAAGGTAGTACTGATATTGCATTTACAGAAGACGTTGCTAAGCGTTTTGAAGCGATGCATTGGCAAGTGCTTACTGTGGAAGATGGTAATGATACAGCAGCTATTGAAAAAGCAATTAACGATGCAAAAGCTGAGACTGAAAAACCATCCATTATTATCGTAAAAACAATAATTGGTTATGGCTGTCCTTCAAAACAAGGTTCTCATAAGGTACATGGTTCACCACTTGGTAACGATGGTATTTCTGAAATGAAATCCTTCCTTAACTGGCCATGTGAGAATGCATTTGAAGTACCTGCTGAA
>NZ_JBVBZF010000316.1:0-4024 GCF_057447755.1 Fusibacter sp.
ATATACAGATTGTATAGTGCGGAAAGTGAGATGGCGGTGGTCAATACCGTGACAGGTGTTTTAACGGGGATTATCAGTGCCATTGCGGCAATCTCTTTATTGGTAGGCGGTATTGGTGTAATGAACATCATGCTGGTTTCTGTCACAGAGAGAACACGAGAAATCGGTATCCGAAAGGCACTTGGCGCAAGAAGAAAAGACATCCTCATGCAGTTCCTAGTGGAGGCGGTTATTATTTCACTTATTGGTGGTATAATTGGGACCCTCATTGGGGCAGGCGTTGCTATGATTGTAGCGAGCAGGCTTAATCTACCACCAGTAGTACCAATGAATGCCGTCTTAATCGCATGGCTGTTCTCAGCAGGTGTGGGCATCTTCTTTGGACTCTATCCTGCCAACCAAGCTGCAAAACTGGATCCAATAGATGCGCTTCGATATGAATAAGTGTACTATATTATATGAATGATAATGAAGAGAAGCGATGTGCATGTACAGAAGGAAAAAGACTTGAAATAAGAAGTAATATCGATTCAAGGTCAACCCAATTCAAAATATGAGGAGGCAACAAATGAGTGAATTTAATAATCACGATCCAGAAACACTAATCATTGAAGAATCTACAGCGAGTCACCCTAGCTTAAATCATTTTCAGAGAATTATGGGTATTTTTTCAAAACCACAAGAGACCCTCGAAGATATCAATAGATACCCTAAAGTCTTATTGCCACTACTAATCATTGCAGTCCTTACAAGTGCAGTTTCATTTTTGAATTTTGATTTTATCATGGAGCTGCAAAGACAGGCTATGATTGATGCGACCTTAAAACAAGGTGGACAAGTGCCACTGGATGGCTTTACAGCCTTAAGTCAGAAAATCGCAACGTTCACCGTTTTGGGCTCAGGTCTTGGGGTAGCAATTGGTGCAATTATTGGCGCATTGATTACACATGGTGTATCGACTTTCTTTGGTGGAGAGGGTTCTATTAAAAAAATATTCAGTGCAACCCTCTATATTTACTTTATCCCACTTTTGGGATCAGCACTTGCGGGTTTAGTCGGACTAGTATTGAATATAGACATCTTAACCTTTTCACCTGCAGTTTTATTAGATGCCAGCCAGGTGGGAAAACCGATTTATGCCATTTTGTCTACCTTTGATCTTTTTAATCTTTGGAAAATCGGCCTTATGATTCTTGCAGTAAAAACCATCGAGTCCATCACCTTAAAGAAGGCAAGTACGGTGGTAATAGTGCTAACACTTCTTGGTTTGGCACTTCAAATAGTCCCGAATCTTGGTAGATAGTAAGGTGGCGCTAAGTCTATTAATCTCATGTGTTATGACCACCTTGCAAGGAAAAGCATGACTCTTAAGGAAAATCAAAATAAAAATATTTATTTTGAAATATAGAGTTTAAGATGCCTATCAGTTGGGGTATAAGTGGAGTGAATTAGATTTCGCATTAGAAATTTGCTTATACGAATATTAACAACTTATTGACAGATAATAGGAGTTGTGATATTATCAGTTTGTAATCATTACAAAATTGAAAAAGGAGTGATACGATGTCTTTAGAAGCTCAAATTGTCACACTTTTGAAAGAGAATGAGCCTTTAAGGCCTGGTGAAATTGCTGAAAAGCTAGGCGTATCCAAAGATGATGTGGATAAGGCAATCAAAGCGCTCAAGAAATCAGAGGAGATATATTCTCCTAAGAGATGTTTTTATTCAGCAAAATAATTATTTTGGAGGAGAAAATTATGAAATACGAATGTGTAGCATGTGGTTATATTTACGATCCTGAAATTGGCGATCCAGATGGTGGTATTGCACCAGGTACAACTTTTGAAGATATTCCTGAAGATTGGGTTTGCCCACTTTGTGGCGTAGGCAAGGATATGTTTGAACCTGTAAAATAATATTATTAAAAAGTTGGTGAATGTATGTATGTTGAAAATGTAGGTGATTTCTTAAAGGCTCATGGGATTAAACCCTCTTATCAAAGAGTAAAAATCTATGAGTACTTAATGAATACCATTGAACATCCTACGGTTGAAAATATCTACAATGCCTTAAGTGGTGACATTCCAACTCTATCTAAAACAACAGTTTACAACACACTCAAGACTTTTATAGAGAAGGAAATAGCAATGGTGATCACCATTGATGAGAATGAAACTAGATTTGACGCTGATACAGGTCATCACGGACATTTTAAATGCCAGGTCTGTCACTCGGTATATGATTTTGACGTAAAGATGGATGAGGTCAAACTAGAAGCTCTTGAGGGGTTTGAAATTAAAGAAAAGCAAATGTTCTACTATGGAATCTGTAAAAACTGTAAACATGGATCCTAGGAGGTATTGAAAGCATGAAAAGATTAGACGTATATAAATGTGGCGTTTGTGGTAACATCGTAGAAGTAGCTCATGTTGGAGGCGGCACACTAGTTTGCTGTAACCAAGAGATGAACCTTTTAGAAGAAAAGTCAGCTGACTCAGCTACTGAAAAGCATGTACCAGTTATTGAAAATATTTCAGGTGGTTATAAAGTAACTGTAGGCTCTACACTTCATCCGATGAAGGAAGAACACTATATTGAGTGGATTGAATTAATCACAGAGACTGAAACTTTAATTACATTTTTAAATCCTGGTGACGAACCAGTCGCTATTTTCAAAACAGACGAGAAAGCAATTAAAGCTAGAGAATATTGTAATCTCCATGGTCTTTGGAAAAACGAATTATAGATGATCATTAAATGATAAGAGTTTGGTACCTGGTACTGAACTCTTGTTTACTAAATAAAGTTTAAAAGAAATTAGATGAAAAGGAGGCTATACATGATTAATGAAAAATTGGAAAAAGTAATTAACCAACAAATAAATGCTGAAATGTATTCTGCATACTTATATCTTTCGATGTCAGCTTATTTAGAGAGCATTAATTTACCGGGATTTGCTTCTTGGATGCGTGTCCAATTTGAAGAGGAACAGTTTCACGCATTAAGATTTTTTACTTTCTTGAACGAGAGAGGCGGAAGAGTAGAACTTGAAGCCATAGAAAAACCTCAGTTCGTTTGGAACAATGTCATCGAAGTCTTTGAACATACTTTAGAGCATGAGAGACATGTAACATCACTCTTAAACAACATTGCAGATATCGCAGAAACTGAAAAGGACAGACCGACTCGTAACCTTATGGTTTGGTTTATCGATGAGCAAGTTGAAGAGGAAAGCAGTGCTGAAAAAATTATCAATGAGTTAAAATTAATTAATGGCGAAGGTCATGGTATGCTGATGCTTGACCGTGAACTTGGAACAAGAGTATTTACACCACCAGTGATCTAAAGTGGTGTTGTGAGGATAATTTATTAAAGGAAGTATAGGGAGGTAAACAATGTCTATTAAAGGAACTAAAACAGAGCAAAACTTATTAAAAGCATTTGCAGGTGAATCACAAGCTAGGAACAGATACACGATGTTTGCAAGCCAAGCAGACAAAGAGGGCTATAAGCAAATTGCAAAGTTATTCTTAGAAACAGCTGATAATGAAAGAGTTCATGCAGCAAGATTCTTCAGCTTCTTAGAAGGTGGCGATTTAGAAATCACAGCTACTTATCCAGCAGGTAAAGTGGGCACAACTTTAGAGAACTTAAAAGCAGCTGCTATGGGTGAAAATGAAGAGTGGACAACTTTATATCCTGAGTTCGCTAAAATTGCTAAAGAAGAGGGCTTCCCTAAAGTTGCAGCGGCATTCGAGTTCATTGCAAAAGCAGAGATCGAGCATGAGAACAGATACAACAAGCTTGCTGCTAATATCGAAAACGGCACTGTTTTCAAAAAAGAGGAATCTGTTAGATGGAAGTGTGATAAATGTGGTTATGTACATGAAGGGACAGAAGCACCACAAACTTGTCCAACCTGCTTACATCCGCAAGCGCATTTCGAATTAAAAGAAACGAATTACTAAAATCATTTTAATGAATGCAAATAAGCCTTTGGTAAAAATATCAGAGGCTTTTTTAG
>NZ_JBVBZF010000317.1:0-3976 GCF_057447755.1 Fusibacter sp.
AATATCGCTGGTTTCATCAAAGTTGCAGAAGCTATGATGGCTCAAGGTAACTACTAAGATAAACAGTAAAATAAATATAAAGCTGAGAACAAACGTGTCATTTGTTCTCAGCTTTTTTTTTTATTGTATATCATTAGTTCTTTGAGCAAGGATGTTCAACTTGCAAAAAGCGATTAGATGAGCAAGACAAGTTTTTAGCCTTAAATGTTTTAAAAATGAAAAGCGTCAATCCCGAAATTAATCGTATGGGACTGACGCTTTTCATTTTTAAAAGGCTATATTTGAGGGTATAGCTAGCGAAGTAAATAGGTTTTTACAAAAGTCTCTACAACACTCATGAAGGGTGTCCCTTCTTCAATTTCAGAAAGCGCTTTGTTTAGCGCATCATTGTCTATTGTGAAGTGAGTGAGTGATTGGTATAGCTCCGGAAACTGAGATTCAAATTTGAGACTTGTAAAGGTTGTCATTGATTCTTCTACACCAAATATGTTTTGAGCATCCTTTAATATTTTAAGGGGTACTTTACCAAAGAGATAGTGTGGTTTCCACCCTGTAAAGACAAAAGGTTTGTTCTGCTGATGCTTTGTAAGAATGATTTTAAACAGTTCAGCTTCATCTAAATAAACGACTTCAAATTGGTCCAGATGGTAATTTTGGATTAGAGTGGGCATCATACTGCCAATGTAAGTGGTCCGCCTACAAGAGTAAATTTTATGGTCCAGTTGATTGGCAATTTTTCCAAGATCAGAAATAGAACTGATTTGTAAATTGCTAGGAACGGTTAAGCCCATAATACATCCCTTTGTATTTACAGAAAGCGTTTTTATATTATTACGGTAACGATTGTATACAGCTGTCATAGAGGGCATCCATGGTGCAAGAGTAGCATCAACAATGCCATCAGCAATTGACTTAAAAAGATAGGGGTTCGGGACTTCTATAGCTTCAACTGTCATTTGATGCTTAATTTCAATATACCTTCTAAAAACATGAAATTGAAATAGGTGCTCTGGAGATTGCGTAATGGCAAACTTTGCAAACTTAAACTGGTTCAGCTTGCTGGATATATTTGAAATACGATTTATTAGTAAATGCGTACTGTCTTTTATGGACTCAATCTTCTCAAGTTGTTGGGCCGTGTTAGAGGTGACTTCTTGTGACATGGCATAGGTCTCTTCGGTAACTGCTGAGATATTTTGGATGGCATGACTGATATCGTTACTGTTTGATGCGATTTGTTGTGATTTTTCTTCAGTGTCTTCCACAGCAGTTGAAATGGCCTTAATGGCAGATGAAATCTCATCAAAAGCCATCGAAGTATCTTTTATCGCTCTTTTTTGATTTTCAATAACCTTGTCATTTGAATCCACTTTTTTAGAAATGTGTTCTGTTTTATAGACGATTTCATTAATCAGTGCCATGATGGTGCCCGTTGAATTTTTTGAATTTAAAGCGAGTTTTCGAATTTCATCGGCAACAACTGCGAAACCCCTTCCAGCATCACCTGCCCTGGCAGCTTCAATACTTGCATTTAGAGCTAATAAATTGGTCTGTTCAGCAATATTGTTGATAATATCGATTACGGAGGTGATTTTTTTAGTTGAACCTTTTAAATCATCTACTTCAGCTTGAATTTCTACAAACGTGTTTACAGTATCTAATGTTGATTGTTCTTGTAAGGTAATCTGGTGAGTACCCTCTTCAAGCAACTTGACTGCCATCTGACATTTTTTTAATATCGAATTAACCGATTGTCCAATATCAGATATGTAGTCATTATTTTGAAAAATCTGATCAGAAATTGTGACAATTTGCTCGCTTATATTGGAGTTACCTTGAGTGACCTCATTCATTGCATTATTTATGCCTAAAGTCACACTTGCTATATCGGAGATATTTGTCTCTAAGGATTCCAATATGCTCTCAGTTGTTTTTATCACGCCAAGATAATCAGATAAAAAAGAACGCCATTGACTCATTAGCAGGTAAAGCTTCTCTTTGTTTTCTGAGCGATCTTGAGGTGGCTGATATAGATTATAGTCGTTATTGAGTAATTTTGAAAGCAGTTTATCGAGTTCTGATTTCTTTGAATTAAACATTAATTTTCCCCCTGAATTTTGAATCAAAAGTCAATTTGATTCATATAAATGCCTTTTTCAAAGCGTAGTACATGGACGTCAATAAAAAGTCAAAACACTTAAGTTTATTAAAAAATAATTATGTTGAAATGAAAGGCTAATGGCCATATTTTTATAAAAGGAGAAATTATTTGACGAAATTTTGACGGTTTTTTATTATCTTTAGTAAAAAGTCAAAAAAATCAGAAAAATACAAAAATATTTTGACGTAATTAACCTGTTAAATTATAATTAATTGCAAAGACTGTATAAAAGATGTGGGGGCGTTCCATGTTAGACGTAAAGTTATTTGGTCAACCAGAAGTAAGGTTTAATCGAGAAGTGATATCTTTTCCTTTTAAAAAAGCAGAGGGACTGTTTTACTATCTTTGTGTAAAGAGAAGAATCAGTCGCAATAGAGCTTTGGATTTGTTTTGGGGCGAAATGCCAGAACAGATGGCCCGAAAAAGTTTGAGAAATGCGGTTTATATCATCAAAAAAGTGTTTGACGCTGAAATCATTCAATCGCCTAGTCGAGATTTTCTTGAGCTTAACGAAGAAATGCCCATTAAAGTTGATTATCAGAGTTTTGAACGGTTAAGTTTTGGTGAAATAGATTGCTTCATGGCTGAATTTTTAGAGAACTTCTATGTAAAAGATGCCATTGCTTTTGAAGATTGGATTTACAGCATGAGGCATCAAATCAAGGAGCAACTCATTGATAAACTCCTCCTCAGAATTCACCATAATATCTCATCAAACCAATATACTCAAGCAGAACGCGATTGCAAAAAGCTCATCATTTTAGATGAATTCAATGAAGAGGCCTATCGGTTGCAGATGACAATTTATAGAGCACAAGGGGAGCATGGTAAATGTATTGAAACATTCAGTTGCTTGTCTAGAATTTTAGATGCGGAGCTTTCTTTAAAGCCAGACAAGCAAACGAGATCTCTCTTTGATGAAATTATGAAAGAAAGAAGTAAAAAGAGTGAAGTCAAAACAGCTGAGAATATTATTTTCTTTGGACGTGCGAAAGAGCTCCAGCACTTAAACGATGCTTATGCTCAGTTCATCAAGGGAAAGCCCTATGAGTCAATTATTGTGGAAGGTGAAATGGGGATTGGAAAGAGCTCATTGATTCAAAGTTTTATTGACACAACCGATATGAGTGAATTGTGTCTTATAAAGGGGACTGAAAAATGTTATGAGACAAATGGGCCTTTAGCACCGTGGTATGATCTTTTGAGGGGGTTAAAGCAATGGTTGGCTGAACATAAAATAGCAATAAATGATATTGATCGAATTGCAATTGCCTCTATGTTTCCAATGTTTTCTGATATAAATCATGGTATTGATTTTTCAACTCAGCTCAAACGCTTTGATTTATCCAACATCAGAGTCGTATCGAGAGCCATTGCCAACTTGATCCTCGAAATAACAGTGCATAAAAAGATTGTCATAATACTTGAAGACATAAATAATTATGATGTCTTAAGTTTGTCGATAATACGTGAAATTCTATACAGGGATCGAAATCAAAATATATTCTTCCTTTTGACCATGAACTATATGTATAGTAAAGAATTGGATATGTTTCTAACGGATTTAAGAAGACAAAATTATCTTAATCAAATCAGCTTGAAGCGATTTACCCAAAAGGAAGTCGAAGCATTTATTGATATCTACAAGAATTTTAGGGAAGTGGATAAGGAAATTTCAACATTGATCTATCAAGAATCAGAAGGCAATCCCTTGTTTATGACAGAACTTATTAAAACTTATCAACAGCAATCAAAGAAACAAGGAATGCCATCAAAAATGAAGGATATTTTTAAACTTAAATACTTGAATCTCTC
>NZ_JBVBZF010000318.1:0-3958 GCF_057447755.1 Fusibacter sp.
AAATTTCTCTATGGGTTAAAACTTTTCGCTCAAATCCATTTTCGAAACAAAATGATTTCATCTTGTCAAAACTTTCTGATTCATTATCATAAGATCCCAAATGGAGCATTTGAACACATTTTTCAGGTGCATATGTTTCAAATCTAACTTGTGTAATCAGTGGTAATTTTTTCTTTTTCAGCGTTTTTTCCAAGAAAATTTTTGCCATTGGTTCTGTTAAGAACTCAGGCTGTCTGATCATCAAATCAAATTTGAGATTGTCCTTGTCAAATGTCGCTTTATTGTGATCTATAAAGTCCCATACACCTTCAAGAGGATAAACCGTGTAATCATAATATCCCACATCGCTCTTACAAGACATTTTTACAGTATAGGCCACGGCATAAAGTGCATTGATACACTCTGAAAAAAATTCACTGTTTGGATTTCCCTTACCACTAAGAACAAAATATTTCATTTCTGGAATTTCTATAAATTCGGGCTTCTCTTTAGGTAAATAAAGTGCTTTTTCGTGTTTTTTCCATTCTCTTTTCATAGACCCAACCCCTTTCTATGACCATTATATACCCTCCTGTATACGGGAGAGTCAAGTAATCTTTTGAATCTATTATAGCAAAAATTGTCACAAAAAATAAAAACATTCTAAAATCAGGGTGTCAGGGTTCTGATCTTAGAATGTTTTATATATTATATAATTTAAGGAGTTAAGATGTTTCCATCTTTGAAGAGTTTGTTTACTGATGTGAAATGCAGTTGAGACTGCATTTTGAGAGTTTGAATTTCAATTTAATTTGAGGTTTTAGTATTATATCAAGTGTATCAAGTTATAAGTTAATGAGTTAATGTTTCAACTTCTACTGCTTCAAAGCTTATCAGAAAGGGTGTCAGGACTTTTCTGAGTATTTTTTGATAACAGCATTTGCAATGGCTTCCATCTTTACAGAATGGTCCATGCTTTTTTTTCTCATGTAATTATAGGCCTGCTCTTCATTAAGCTGCCATTTTTCCATGAGTATCTTTTTAGCACTTTGGATTAGATCTTCCTTAGGCGATTCATTTTTTTGCCGTTCATGTATCGCCACAGTTTTCTTCTCATCTCTAATTTGCGATAAGGCAGTCGCAATAATCGACAAGAATTGATTTTTTTCCAAAGGTTTCTTCATATAACATCCAAGGGTCGTTTGAGAAAGTAGGTGTTTAAAATCATCATTAATCGCTTCCGTCATTGGTATGACTTTTGATAAATGATCGACCTCAATTATATGAATCATTTGTTTTGTATTAATCCCCCTTAACACAACATCCAACAAAATCAGGTCAGGCAGAACTTGTCTTGTTAAACGAAGTGTTTTATATGGGTCTTTTGCTTCAAAGACCGCATATCCTTCTTGCATCAGCCATGTACAAATTTGAGTCCTCACATTTGCGTTCTGTTCAGCGACAACGATTTTCGAGCGTATTGCCTTCATAAGGTCTAAAACTTTCTCAAATAACGATTTAATTCCCACTGAGACACAAATTTTGAATACTCGTTCCACTCATACATTGCGGCTTCTTTAAATCTCTTATAGGCATGTTTGCCTACTGCTTCCTTCATTAAAGCACTCTCTGAAAATGCATTTACAGCTTCACAAAGTGTCGAAGGAAGTCTTTCTATTCCAAGCTTCTCTATGTCTTCATCTGTGTAGTGGTAAAGATTACTTGAAATAGGTTCTGGCGGGCGTGTATTGTTTTTGATCCCATCCAGTCCTGCTTTTAATGTCGCCGCAAGTGCTAGGTATGGATTTGCACTCGGATCAGGACTGCGAAGCTCCAGTCTAGTGGATTTACCACGACCAGCAGGAATTCTAATGAGTGGACTTCTATTTGACAGAGACCATGCAACTAGAATTGGTGCTTCGTATCCCGGAACCAATCGCTTATAGGAGTTCACAGTTGGATTAGTAAGTGCCGTAAATGCTTTCGCATGTTCCAGCAAGCCTCCTAAAAATGCATATGCCTTATCAGATAGCTCGATTGCATCCTCTGGGTCGTAAAAAGCATTTTTGCCATCCGTTCCAGAAAGTGAGATGTTGAGATGCATACCAGAACCACTGATACCTTGATGAGGCTTAGGCATAAATGTCGCATGTAGACCGTGCCTTTGAGCGATGATTCTCACAACCATTTTAAATGTCATAATGTTGTCTGCAGTCTTTAAAGCATCTGCATATTCAAAATCAATTTCGTGCTGTCCAGGAGCCACCTCATGATGAGAGGTTTCAATCTTAAAGCCCATGGATTTAAGTGTCATGGAGATGTCATTTCGGGCGTTGCCACCCATATCCACTGGCGCTAAATCAAAGTAGCTTGCCTGGTCGTGCACTTCTAAAGACGGATTGCCAAATTCATCCGTATGAAAGAGAAAGAACTCACACTCCGGACCGACATTCATGGTATAGCCCATGCCTTCGGAATCCTTGAGTGCTTTTTTAAGAATATATCTCGGGCAACCTTCGAAGGGTGATCCATCCATTTTATAAACATCACAAATTAAACGTGCCTCTCTTGGGGAAGAAGTCCACGGAAATACCGTGAAGGTGCTAATATCTGGCATCAAATACATATCGGATTCTTCAACTCTTACAAAGCCATCGATGCTGGAACCATCAAATGTTATACCACCATCCAGTGCTTTATCAAGTTGGTGTGTCATAATCGATACATTTTTAGTAATACCTGTAATGTCTGTAAATTGGAGATGAATCAAATCCACTTCGAGTGCCTCAATCAAATCCTTTAATTCTCTCTTTTCATCGGAAATAAATGCCATTCTGCCTCCTGATTATGGCCTCTCAAATCCTAAATTGTCGTTTGATTGGCCAAGGTATCTTTTTTGATTTCAAAATCTGCATATCCGACTAAGCCATGTTCCTCAAGGTCTAAACCGAGTGTTTCCTCTCGAGCACTAACTCTGAGTCCCATTGTCAAGTCGATTGCTTTAAACAATACAAACGCGCTGCTTACTGTCCAAAATGCTGTTGCAGTAACCCCTATTACCTGTGTTGCAAGTAGACTAAAATCGCCTGTGTAGAGCAAACCACCATCTACCGCAAACACACCTACCATTAATGTTCCAAATACACCGCATGCACCATGTACTGCAAATGCACCAACTGGATCATCAATTAAAAGGACTTCATCAATAAATTTTGCAACATAAACAACGATTAAACCAGAAAGGAATCCAATAACGACCGCCGCCTCAAGACTTACAGCATCGGTTCCAGCTGTGATCCCTACAAGACCAGCAAGTGCGCCATTTAAAGTCATCCCAACATCAGGTTTTTTATGTTTAATCCAAGTAATCATCATTGCGCCAACTGCTCCTGCTGCTGCAGAAAGATTTGTCGTCATAAAGATGTGACCTACTAAAGTAGGATCCCCCATCGACAATGTTGATCCAGGATTGAAACCGAACCAGCCAAACCATAGAATAAATACGCCAAGTGCGCCAAGTGTGATGCTATGGCCTGGTATTACACTAGATCTTCCTTTTTCATACTTTCCAAGACGAGGTCCAATAACTTTAGCACCAACAAGTGCTGCCCAACCACCAACAGAGTGAACAACCGTTGAGCCTGCAAAGTCATGAAATCCTCTTGCTGCTAACCAGCCACCGCCCCAGATCCAATGACCTACAACGGGATAAATAATTGCACTAATAACAAAACTAAAAACTAAATATGAGGCAAATTTTGTTCTTTCTGCCATTGCACCAGAAACTATTGTTGCTGCTGTTGCACAGAAAACAGTTTGAAAAATAATAAAGGCTTCAATTGGAATTGATAATCCCAAGTGTTCATATGTTCCATTTGAAAATAAATTAATCTTACCCACAAACCCTAATAGGTCTGAATTGAACATTAAACCAAATCCAAATAGCCAAAATATTAGAGAACCCACTGAAAAATCCATA
>NZ_JBVBZF010000319.1:0-3955 GCF_057447755.1 Fusibacter sp.
AATGTACATGGAGAGCGACACCCTGAACTTTATGAGATTCATAAGACCTTTGGTCTCTTAAAGGTGGAACTGGAAGCGCACCTTGTGAAAGAAGAAAAGCAACTCTTCCCTAAAATACTTCAAGGGGATGCCAACATAGGGGCCTTAATTGAAATGCTTGAGGCCGAGCATGATGGTGCAGGAGATGCCCTTCATAAGTTAACGGATTTGACCGACCATTTCACCTTGCCTGAAAACGCATGTACAACTTACGCCCTTACTTACGACAAGCTAAAAGCCCTTGTTACTGATATGTACATGCACGTTCACTCTGAAAACAACATTCTCTTTAAAAGATTTTAAGGTGGATAAAACCAATATTTAAACCGCAATTATAATCAAAATATATTTTAAGATATAAGTCGGAAATTAATTCATTGGTTATTCGACCATGTTTTAACATTATATGCTTGTTATTTAAATCAAGTGGTATGTAATAGATGAGGCTATTGACAAGGTTTGCGGTAATGAGTTGTGACTTACAGATAGATTGAAAGGAGTATGAGTATGTTTAAGATTAATGAAAAAATCACTTGGGTTGGTAAAATAGACTGGGAGCTTAAAAAATTCCACGGTGAAGAGTATTCCACACATAGGGGGTCGTCATACAACTCCTACTTGATCCAAGATGAAAAGACGGTATTAATCGATACTGTTTGGATGCCTTTTTCAAAGGAATATGTTGAACACTTAAAAACGGTTATTGATTTGAACAAGATTGATTATATTATTGCAAATCATGCAGAGGTTGATCATAGTGGTGCCCTTCCAGAGCTCATGAAGCTCATACCGGATACCCCAATTTACTGTACAAAAAATGGTGTGAAGTCTTTAAAGGGACACTACCACCAAGATTGGAATTTCGTCGAAGTGAAGACAGGGGATACACTTGATCTTGGGTCTGGGAAAATTGTCTTTATAGAAGCGCCAATGCTACACTGGCCTGATAGCATGTTTTCCTATTATACCAGTGATGCCATTTTATTCAGCAATGATGCCTTTGGTCAGCATTATGCATCAGAGCTCATGTACAACGACCTTGTAGACCAGGCAGAGCTTTATCAGGAAGCCATAAAGTACTATGCTAATATCCTTACACCCTTTAGCCCCTTAGTCACTAAGAAAATTCATGAGGTGCTTGGCTTAAATGTGCCTGTGAGCATGATTTGTACCTCACATGGCATTATCTGGAGAGACAATCCGACACAAATTGTTGAGCAATACCTAAAATGGGCAGACAATTATCAAGAGCACCAAGTAACGATTTTATATGATACCATGTGGAATGCGACCAAAATTATGGCAGAGGGCATTGCTGAAGGCATCAAGGCCATAGACCCAACTTTAAATATCAAACTCTTCAATGTAAGTAAGGCAGATAAGAACGACGTGATTTCAGAAGTGTTCAAGGCCAAGCTCGTATTGGCAGGCTCTTCGACCATCAATAAAGGCATTTTGTCAGCAATGGCATCCACACTTGAAATTATGAAGGGTTTAAAGTTTAAAAACAAGAAAGCAGCCGGCTTTGGCAGTTATGGTTGGAGTGGTGAATCCCCTAAGCTCATGACAGAAGAACTCGAAAAATGTGGATTTGAAATCCTCGCTGAAGGTCTAGGTGTCCTTTGGAAACCAGATGAAGAAGCGGTAGAAGCATGTAGGGCTTATGGTCGTGCTTTGGCTGAAAAATTATAATTGTTTTTTCCCTTGACACTTAATTCAGCCCGTTTTAATATGAAAGTGTATATAAGGAAAATTGAAAGGTGGTATGTCATCCGGCTTTGCTTGATGCTAAATAATCGAATAGTATAAGACAAGCGTGGAGAAGAACGAAAAATCTTGAGTTGAATAAAATTGGCATTAACGTTATTTGCTAGATTGCAGATAAGGTTGGTTAGTGTTCCCATTTTCATTCAGAAAAGATTTTGCGTTTAGATCTCCGGCTTACAGCACACCTGCTCAGGCGTTATAGATCTAATCTATAGCGCCTTTTTAATTGCTTAGGGTCATCAAAGAGGGTTTTGATCTTATCCTAAGCAATTGACCTTGTTTTAATAAACGATTTTTCTTATATACAAAAATGAAGCCTAAAATACAATTACGTTTAAACCATTCATCAATGGTGAGAAAGGAAATGAAGATGAATTCTAAAAATACAAACTCTAAAAATACAAATGACCAAATTAGAAGCGCCAATAAAAGGATAACCTTTGAAGCCTTGGCAGAAAAACTTAGAAAACCACCACTTTATGAAGAGGGTGACTTAGAGATATGGCGTGATGACCATATCTCCAAAGGCATGTTGGAAGCCCATCTATCAGAACAGACGGAAGCAGCTAGCCGAAATAGGGCTTTTATTGACCAATCGGTTGATTGGATCTCTAGCATAGCGCCTGCAGATGAGTATCCAAAGCTATTGGATCTAGGTTGTGGTCCGGGACTCTATACAGAAAGATTCCTAGAGAGGGGCTATGAGGTGACAGGTGTTGATTATTCAAGTAGATCCATCCAATATGCAAGAGATCGGGCAAACCTCATGGGTAATGACATCTGCTATATAAAGGCAGATTACTTGGATCTAGTGCTTGAAGAGACCTTTGATGTGATTACCCTCATCTATTGTGATTTTGGTGCACTGAAAGCGCATGAACAAATCAAGCTATTGGAGAATGTTGACAAATGGTTGAAGCCGGGGGGCAAGCTGATTTTCGATGTGCTGACCAACCACTATTACGAGGATATGGCTTTGAAGTCCGATTGGTATTTGCAGGAAGTGTCTGGATACTGGAAACCACATCCCTATATTTGCTTTGAAAGGCAGTGGGATTATGAGCCGAACATCAAGCTTAACCAATATGTTTTATTAGATTCTGAAAACAATTTGACCACTGCAAGGGTTTGGACGCATTACTTCACTAAAAAAAGCATCCTTGAGAGGCTGAAAGCAATTAAACATCAAAAAGTTGAGTTTTATTCAGATGTTAAAGGTGAGCCTTTTGACGAATCGGCTAAAATACTTTGTGTGGTAATCCAAAAATAGAGGTATTGTCATCTGGCTTATAAAAAAGTGTAAGCCAGATGACAAAAAAATAAAAAGCTGATAACAGAACTTTTTCTCAAATTAAAATAGAGTATATATAACCACAGGGGAAAAGGAGGAAAGTTTATGTTAAAACTCATCGGCATTTTAATTATTGTTATTGGTTTTATTAAAAAGTATGATACCTTGGCAGTTGTTATTACGGCAGGTATCGCAACAGGTCTTGTTGGGGGAATGGACTTGATGCAAATTTTCGATGTCATCGGTACATCATTTGTTAAGACAAGATATATGTCACTCTTCTTATTAACCTTGCCTGTCATTGGTATTTTAGAGCGTTATGGCTTGAGAGAACAAGCGGCAAATCTTATTTCCAGTATGAAAAAGTTAACAGCTGGCAGTGTTCTTTCTATTTATACCTTGATCAGACTTATTGCGGGTGCCCTATCTGTAAGACTGGGTGGACATGTCCAGTTTATAAGACCACTGATCAATCCAATGGCGTTTGGCGCAGCTAAAAACAACAATCCAATCTTGGGTGAGGATGCTGAAGAAATTATAAAAGGTCATGCAGCAGCTTCGGAAAACTATGGAAATTTCTTTGGACAAAATGTCTTTGTTGCCTCAGCAGGGGTACTCTTGATTGTTGGTACGTTAGGTGAGCTGGGCACCACGGTCAACCCACTTGATGTCGCTAAGGCCTCAATTCCGGTTGCAATCATTACTTTTATCTATTCTGGCATTTCTTATTGGCGATTGGACCAAAAGTTAGCGCAAACAACAGAAGTCATATTTGAAAAGGGAGAGTGATGATAATGAAAGACATGTTATTGGAAATTATGTATGTCCTTTGTGGACTTGTATCTATAATTGCAGCAG
>NZ_JBVBZF010000320.1:0-3947 GCF_057447755.1 Fusibacter sp.
AAAATAAAATCGCTTAATAATAGTTTTGGATCTATCTGTTTACCAATCCAGTAAACATAAAGAATAGTTCTGAAATCTCTTTCAATGACTGAATTTGAAGAATAAGTTCTGAGGGTTGAAGCACTCATTCCAGATACACTTGCAAACAATTCATTGTTTAGCTTTAATTTAGAATAAAGCATGTTAAAATCGACGTTAATCCTTGAATTTTGAATATAATCTAAAGAGTTATCAAGTTCAAATATTTCACCATCAATAGAGAACTCCAAAAACTCATTAAGCCTTACAGGGGCTTTTTTATTCAAATACCCTAACACATCAAATATCGAACTTGTCGTTAAAATGCTTCTGTAAAAAATCTTCATAGACAAGTTACAGTCAGATGCCAATTTTGATTTAACAATATTTAGTTGTTCACAAAGCTCGGCAGCCTTATGTTTAAGTACAATCGAATTACGCAGATATTTACTATCAAATTTCATCTTTAAAATTTCATTGCGTCTATTCGCTTCAAATTCGGCATCAGACGATGTGAGATAAACATCTGAACTTTCTTTAAGGACAACCCGATTAAGCGAAGGATAGCCATTCTTATTCATTGGATAAACCTTTAATAAATCGTTTGATGTTTCTTCATCGGACAATCTGTTATCGACCACAAAACGCTTATTTTTAACATTAACAACATAAACCATTTTCATATGATTACACTCCATTCTTAATTTACAAACACAAATAAATGAATTATAATAAGGATGTAATCAACGTTTCTTTCGGATTTGTTGAATTACCTTACGAATAAGAAAAGAGGTATTTTTACCTCTTTCTTATTTTTTTTGTAAACGCTCGCTAATCATGGATCTTGTTCTTTCCACAAGATTATTTTGATTTTGAATATTTCTATTAAGTTCCTCAATAAAATCAAGATCTTCAATTAAGGAGTTTAACTTTTTAGTCTTTTCAGCAATCTCCTTGTCAAGTTCTTCAAGGTGTTGGAGTCTAAGACTATAAGAATCACGATGATCCGCAATTACATAATAGACATATCTTGAAAAGACGTTGGAATCCTTTAAATCGTCTGGGATTAGAGAATTTACATAATCAAAAAGTTGTTTAGGCATTCTCAAAGGCACTCTCATTTTTTCTTCGTCTTTTGGAAAATCCTGTGTTCCAAACTTGACAAGATATTTGTCATAAATGTTTTTTCTATACCATTTGTTCATAAGCTATAACCTACTTTCTATAATATATTTGTGAACTACCTTACAAATATATTATACCGTATAACAGACGTAAAAGCAACATAAATTTTAAATAAATACTCCTACGAAATAAAATAAAAAGAGCTGCCTAGCAAGGCAACTCTTTTGTTATGTCATACATCAAAATTCCTGATCAGCTCTGCAGCGCTTTAAATATGTCGTACATATTATTTAGATGCATTTGCTTTTACAAATTCCAAGATCTTGAGTCCGTTTCTTTCAAAGTCGTAACCCAGAAACGCTTCAAATTCTTTATCATTTTTTGATGAATATAATTTAGCTTTAAATTTTCCGTCTTTGAGGAGTTTTTTAACATCACTTGCTTTTAGTGTCTTAGGAGCTTTACCCTTTTGAGACATATTTTTTAAAAAGGAGTCGTTCACATAAAGAACAAAATTACAATTTACCTTTGAACATTTGTATTTATTTATATCTCCTATGACTTCACCAGAACATTTAGGGCAATTGCCGACATTTTCCGTATGTTCAATAAATGCAATTTGATTTTTCTCAGAATCATAGCCCAGATATGCTTCAAATTCTTTACCTTGTTTTGCCGAAAACAGTTTAGCTTTAAACTTACCGTCTTTGAGAAGTCTTTTTACATCGTTAGGCTTAAGAGTGATAGGAGCTTTGCCAGCCTGTGTCATAAATCTTAATAAAGAATCATTTTTGTACAGCAAAAATTTACACTCTTTTTCAGAACAATTGTAGGTTTTGATATTTTCAAGGATAGTACCAGAGCAGATCGGGCAAGCTCCAAGTTCTTCTAGTTCAATAATTTTCTCCCCTTCATAAGTCTTAAGAATATTGACGGTTTCAGCAATAAACTGTTTAAGTCCAATATAATAGCTGTCTAAAGACATTTTGTTAGATTCTATATCGCCAATAAGCTTTTGCATATTTCCTGTGAAAATAGGATCAAATAATCTTTTGTTTGGGAATCGCTCAACAAGATTAATGCCTGTTTTTGTGGTTGTAAGAGCTTTACCCTTCTTCTTGATATATCCTAGATCAATCAAGTGATCTGCCATATCTGGAATGGTAGCTTGTGTACCAACTTGAAAGCCACTCAATATTTCCAGTTCAAGCGTTTCGTCCGAATCATCAATGTTACGACCCGCGGTTTCCATAAGTCTTATAAGTTCACTAGGCGTTAAAGGACTAGGTTTTGACTTATCCCCTTCATGTAAAAAAAGGTTTGAATTGTATCTTAATGCTTTAATATCAATTCTGGGATAGACCTTTACATCGAACAACTCTAAATAGCCACGCTCAATTAATAGCTTAGTTTCTCCATAAAATTTATAACCGTCAATATTGCACTCTATAAGTATATTTTGGTAAACGGCTGCGTCCATGAACTGAGCCATGAACAAACGTCTAACCTCTGAATAGATGATTTTTTCTTTATCATTCAAGCTCTCAAAATCGGGAATCTTAGCCGTAGGCGTTAAAGCACTATGCGAATCGACTTTTTCTTGATCAAAAACACTCTTTCGGGTATGAAATTCTGATTTTTCAAGTAATCCCATGTTTTCAGCATGAATTTGATATACCTTTCTAAATTGTTCAATTTCAGTCTCTGCTAAGTATTGTGACGCTGTACGAGGATAAGACAAATATCCATCTTCGTAAAGGCCTTGATAAATTTTCAACACATCTTTACCGTTGAACATGTCATATTGTTTTAAAATATAACTCGTAAACGAAGTGAGATTGAATAATTTATGTGGTGATTTTTTTGAATTTTTATCATCGACGTTAATCTCAATCTGTTTACCCTTGCAATGCTTCATAATTTCCGTTGCAGCGTCTTTTTCAAACTTAGTGACATTATCATCACTGTTGTAAAGTGCATTGATTTTAAGCCCGTTTTCGAACGCTATTTCAGTAATGACTTGATAAAACTTTGAAGGTACAAAATTTGCAATTTCCATATCACGGTCATAAACAAACTTTAGTGTCGGAAGAATAACACGACCAATATTAACAACTTTCCTCTCACTCATTTTAAGCGTTGCCATAGAGGTAAAATTAATGCCGACAAGCCAGTCTGTGATAGCTCTGGCATTAGCTCCATCAATATATGTTTTGCGATTATCAAAAGGAACTGGATTTTTTAAAGCCGACATTACATCTTCATAAGTAACGGCTTTATATAGAATCCTGTAAGCTTTCTTATTACTTCCAGACATTCTATAAATATTTGCACCGATGCTCTCTCCTTCTCTATCATCATCACAACCATTAATATAACACTCCACGTCATCACGTTTGATAAGATTGTTAATAAGCTCTATTTGTGCAGCAGCTCCACTTGATTTAGACCCCATCCCTTGATCGTTAGGTACATAGGCAAATTGATTAAGCTCTGGAATGAAAGGATAGTTTTCAACTTTCCAAGTTCCGTATTTTTCTGCATCGTATTCAGCCATATCTTTAAGTCTATACAAATGTCCATACGAATAAGTAACAATATAACGATCGTTTTCAAAATAATAATTTTCCTTAGAAACATTCTTTTTAGTAAGATTAAGGATAGTTGCAAAAGTTGACGCAACTTTTGGTTTTTCAACAACAATAAGCTTTTTCATGCAAACTCCTTGTAAAACTATCTTAAGATAGACCTAAAACAAAATGTCTTAGGTCTATTAGTGACATAATGCAATGTGAGATAAAAAT
>NZ_JBVBZF010000321.1:0-3938 GCF_057447755.1 Fusibacter sp.
ATCGTAGTACTCTTCTTGTTCATAGGTTTAAGAGAGGCGGGCATCGTTTCCATCGTAATTCCACTGGCAATTATGATGACCCTCTACTTCCTCAACCTTGCAGATATGACCTTAAACACCATTACCCTCTTCTCTATGGTTTTGGCAGTTGGTATGCTGGTTGACAACGGAATCGTTATCATGGAAAATGTCGACCGTCTTAGAGGCATGGGCCTTGATGCAAAACTCGCTGCAGAAGCAGGCACGAACCAGATCGCACCTGCGATTATGGCATCGACTTTAACCACACTAGCAGCATTCTTCCCAATTGCCCTAACACCGGGCATCATGGGTGAATTTATACGATCTATACCAATTACAGTTATGTTTGCTTTAGGTTCTTCTTTTATGTTAGCAGTGACCATTACACCTGCTCTTTGCTCAAGACTACTTGCAAAGCAGCACGATATTACACTTGCTACACCAAAGAGAAGATCGCAGCTTTCAAAGATTCTTTCGGTTTTATTAATTGTCATCTTATCTATGCAGGCATTTAAAGATGACAACTCATATGGATTGCTATCCTTTATATTTGCTGCAATATTTGGTGGTTTGATGTTTGCTAAAGTTTACTTTGGCAAAAAGAAATCCGGCCATCATCCAATCATTGAAGCTTACGGCGAAAGATTGTATAAAATCGTCAGCAGGCGTTCAAAGCGGTGGTCAGTAATCATTGCACTTGTTGTGGCATTCTTCATGAGCTTGTCGCTGATTCCACTCGGTCTTTTGAAAGTGGAAATGTTTAGTCAAACAGACTACGAACGATTATATGTAGATGTAAATACACCAAAGGGTGCCACATTAGAACAGACAAACGAAGTTGTTCTCAAGGTAGAAAAAGTCTTGTTTACTTACCCTGAAGTGAAAACTTTTGTCTCTAACATCGGTATTACAGGTGCAGACAGCTTTGACTCCTTCAACGGCGCATCAGGCGGCGGCACACCTAATATCGCAAGAGTTACCATCGATTTATATCCAGAAGAAGAAAGAACAAGATCTTCTATGGATATCGCTGCTGAACTCAGAGAAAAGCTTAAATCGATTCCAGGGGCCAAGGTTGAAGTCACAGAACTTGAAGATGGACCACCAAGTGGCTCAGCGGTTTCTATTGGTTTAATTGGTGAAGACCTCGTTAAAATGGAAGAGGTCGCAAACCACTTAAAAGATGTCCTTGAGACAATTCCGGGTACACGTGATGTTGCCACTTCACTTTCAACAGGCGGTCCTGAACTTGAAATTACCATCGACAAAGAAAAAGCGACAAAGTTTGGACTTGATGAAATGACCATTTCATCTACCATTAGAAATACAGTTTCTGGGGTCAAAGCAACAACTTACAGAAGCAACCAAGACGATATTGATGTCATGATCTATTCAGGTATGGATCATGTGAAGTCTAAAAATGACCTTCAATCCCTATACTTCTACAACAGATCAGGACAAGCCATCAGATTCAACCAAATAGCTAGCTTTAAAGAAACTGAAACATCACCGACAATCAGACACGAGGATGGCAAAAGACGTGTAAACGTCTCTTCACAGACTGAAGCAGATGCCAATACTGTTGAGATTGTAGATCAATTCAAGGCAAAAATTGCGGATTACAAATTACCAGATGGTATCAGCATTACCTATGAAGGTGAACTTGGCGATATGCAAGATTCCTTCACGGATATGTTCACCAACATGATCGTCGCTGCAATTTTAGTTTACCTGATTTTAGCAGTACAATTTAATTCACTTTCACAGCCTTTCATCATTTTATTTGCCGTACCACTTGGCTTAATCGGTGTTATGCCTGGCCTCTTCCTCACAGGGAACAGCTTTGGGTTCTTGGCATTTATCGGTGTTGTCGCACTCGTTGGTATTGCAGTAAATGACGCCATCGTTCTAGTGGATTACATCAATTATTTAAGAAAGAACGGTTACGAACTCCTAGATGCAGTAAGAGAGACTGGTAAGACAAGATTTATGCCTGTACTCGCAACTACCATTACAACTGCAGGTGGTATCTTGCCAATCACTTTAAAACAAGAGTTTTTCGAGCAAATGGGCTTTGCCCTAATCTTCGGATTGATGATGTCAACTGTCTTGACACTGGTTGCAATCCCAACACTTTACACTATGCTTGAAACTTTTAAAATCAATAGAGGACTTAAAAAGGAAAAGAAAAAAATGAAAACTGAATCAGCAGAAAATGCTGTGTCAATATAGGAGGTCAAAATGAAACGTTTATTACTCATCGCCACTCTGGTAATCGCCCTAACGGGATGTTCCAATGCTGCGCCCGCTGATGCAACGACACCTGAGGAAACAACAAAAGAAGTTAATACTATCAGTGTTGAAACGCAGATTATTGAAGAAAAAGAAATCATTACAGACCTTACAATTCCAGGTCAAGTAAAGGCAGACAATGTCCAATCTGTGGTGGCCATCGTCAGTGGTCAAATTAACTTTATGAATGCAAATGTCGGTGATATTGTCAAAGAAGGCGATACCCTTGTAACACTTGATGATACCCTACTTAAAATCCAAAAGAGACAAGCTGATATCGGTAACAATCTCTATCAGTTGTCACTGGATTCTGCTAAACGCGCTTTTGACAGAACGGAGTCCCTCTACAATGCGGGAAATGCAACAAAGGCTCAACTTGAGGAAGTTACAGACTACTTAACCAAAGCTCAACTGGATGTCGCTAACGGTAAAGTTAATACAGACCAATTGAACTACCAATTGTCTCATATGACCATCAAAGCGCCTATGAATGGCATCATCTCGAACAAATACCAACAACTCGGTGTTTCTGTGGGGCCAGGCACACCACTTTACGATGTGGTAGATATAAGTGTTTTAACCGTTGAGTCAGGCGTTACTGAAAAAGACATCAATAAACTCAAAGCGGGTCAATCTGTCCTTATTAGCTTGCCAACTGTAGGGATTGAAAAGCAAGGTACCGTTAAGGGTATAAGCCCAGTATCAGGCAGCGATCAAACTTATCCAGTATTAGTGGAAATCGACAATGCCGATTTAAGCATTAAGCCAGGCATGTTTGCAGAGCTTAAAATTGTAACAGATGCACCAAAAAAAGTCGTTTCTCTCCCTAAAATCGCAGTGATACACGAGGATGGCACCGACTATGTCTTCGTTATTACTGGCACAACGGCTACTAAGAAAATGGTAACACTCGGTGTAGCATATGATGACCAATTTGAAGTCCTCAGTGGCTTAAATGCAGGTGATCAAGTGGTGACAACTGGTCAAGCCTATCTCGAAGATGGTGACACAGTCCTTATAACAAATTAAAAAAAAGCGGTCTCAACCTTAAAATTGAGACCGCTTTCTATTTATATATGTTTTACATATTAATGAATCCAGATAAGACTATCCGAGTATTTTTTTGATATCGGCAACAGTAGCCACTCTGCCCATTACTTTAACTTCTTCATCCACTACAAGTGCTGGTGTTTTCATAACGCCATAGGCCATAATCTCTTTGAAATCTTCTACTTTCTCAACACTTGCTTCAATACCCATTTCCTTAACGGCTTCTCTCGCATTTTCTTCGAGCTTCTTACAGTTTTTACAACCTGATCCTAAAACCTTAATGTTCATCTCTGCCTCCTATTATTTCATCCTATTAAATATCCTGATATTGACTCTCCTAAATTTATGACCCCATATGTGAGTTTATGACGCCATTTGTGAATTTAGGGGGGGTAATTGGTAAACTAAAAACATATATGTCTTTAAACTATATTAGCCAGTGGGCAAGTCCATTAAAAAGATAGCCTACTAGTATAATTGCGATTCCAGTGATTCCAACAAAAGTTGCAATCAATTTCGGCTTAATGACTTTCTTGAGAAGGATCATCTCTGGCAGTGATAAAGCTGTGGTTGCC
>NZ_JBVBZF010000322.1:0-3936 GCF_057447755.1 Fusibacter sp.
AATTACAAGCATATGGAAGTCGGGTTTGCAATTAGACGTATTAATAGGAAACTGGATATTTATAAAGATGACGCAAAAAACACCTCGCTTTATGTGTGTTATCACAAGGAAGAGCCTGTAGGTAATTGTGAACTTCATATTTGTCCACATGCAGCTAAAATCGAGGATTTTGATATCGTAGATATTTATCAAAGAAAAGGTTTTGGAACTCAAGTGGTAAAAGCATTGATGAAGGCAGCTAATGATAAAGGGGTCAAAACCGTCTATATGGTCACAGATCACGAGGATACAGCGAAAGAAATGTATGAAAAAAATGGTTTTACGCTTGCCGGTTACAGATATGAAATTTTGTTTGATCTAAAGTAAGTTGTAGGTCTTAAAAATCGTCTTCACTATGAAGACACATCAAGTGAAAAATCATTCTTACTAGAGCAAACATCGTATTATATTTATAATTCTTCATTAACGAATGACATAATGAGAGGTAGGAAATAAAAATGACAATAACAGAAGTATCAGAAGTAACAGAGATTGATCTAGACCTTATACAGTATTATGAAGGTGAGGGATTCATTAAGCCTGAAAGACTTGAAAATGGCTATCGGGATTACACCTCTAAAGAAGTAGACATGTTATTGAAAATCAAACTGTTGAGAACAATACATATATCGGTGGATCAAATTAAAGGCCTAATGATGGGGCACGAGGATTTAATGACAATCTTGTCTCAGCATTTGGAAGACAATAAGGAGAAAATTAAGAATTCACCCAAGGTTAAAAAAATATGCCGCCAGCTTCTTGAAGAGCAGGTTTCGTTTGACACTTTAGACCCTCAAAAGTATTTGGCAATTAATTTACTGGCTGCAGATATTATGGATGAGGAAGTCGAGGTTTCTCATGTGTATTATCCTTGGAGAAGGTATTTCGCAAGGACTTTGGATATCTTTATATACAGCACTTTAATTAGTGTTGTCAAAGCACTTGTGTTTCATGTTAACATTGCAAACGGTGACAATTTGACGGCAATAATAGATATGTTTTTTTCCATGGGGGTCATGCTTCTTGTTGAGCCCTTATTGCTTAACAAATTTGGCACAACGATCGGTAAGGCAGTCTTTGGGCTAAGACTCCAAGTGGCTTCAGGGCGCAACTTATATTATAAGGAGGGCTTAAGTAGGACTTGGCGTGTCATCGGACAAGGTCTGGGTTATAATATTCCGATTTATAGCCTTGTGAGACTGGTAAAAAGCTATAATATTTGTAAAAGTGAAGCGCCTTTTTCGTGGGATAAAAATATATCTTATACGATAAAAGACACCAAATGGTATAGAACGGTAGCTTTTTTAGCTCTTAATGGTTTAATGTTCTTTTTAATAATTTTAACAGTCTTGTTTCAACAGCTGCCACCTAATCGTGGTGACTTAACTGTGGCAGAGTTCTCCGAAAACTACAATTATTATATTTCTCTTTTGGATGTTGAGTTCAGAAATTCTTATCTAGATGAAAATGGGAAATGGCAAGAATATCCCCAAGAAAACAACACCATCTACTTTAATATTGGAGAAGAGCTTCCTGAACTTCACTTTGATATGGATGGTGAAAACATCAAAAGCGTTTACTTTATGGTTGAGAAGGAAAATACAAAGGAGTGGGTTCAGAGCTATGATTTGCAGATGCTTCTCATGTCATTCTCTTACGTAGGTGCACAAGAGGGTGTAGGAATATTTAATAATGTAAATGATAGGATTGCAAGTAACATCGTCAATCAGAGCTTTCAAGGTTTCCATTTTGAAGAAGAAGGCGTTGAGGTAACTTGTAATACAGAATACTCAGGGTTTGAAGGTGCAAACGCCATGTACTTGTTCCCTAAAGATGACAATTCAGAAAATCATTTTTACTTTGAGTTCATAATGAATAAAGTGAATTAAATTAAATGACATCGAATTTTATAAGGCCCCACCACGATCTATACATCATACGGGTTAGCGTCCTCGCTTCGCTGTGGATAACCCTACTGATGCATAGATCGTGGTGGGGTTTGTTTTTGGTTTGATTGTGCATTTAATTTGGGAAGGAAGGAAAGAACAAAAGGCCTCAGTGATAGATTATTAACAGTGTCTTATACATACTATTTTGTTCTTATCTCTTTATACCATAAAAGACCTATTTTGAAGAAAAACATAGCTTGTTGGGAAACGACATGTTGCGAGATGAATCTGGTATTTACATTGCATTCTCTCGTATATCAGAACTTAGAAAATTTAGTATATCATCCAGAACATCGATTATGACGTGGCCTCTATTTTTAAGAACAATAACTTCAGCATGAGGCAATACATTATTAAATCTTTTTGCAGTCTTTAACGTAGGAAGTAATGCGTCTTTCTCACCACCAATGAATAAAAGTGGCATCGTTAATCTTTCGAGTTCATTATCTGAAAACACTGGGATAGAACCAACTCTCGGCTTGAAATTACTCATAATTAAATTGGAAATTTCTATTACTTCATCTGGAAACTTAGTCCTGCCATACACGATTTGATTAATATGTTTTAAACCACGACTTCCCATGAGCAAAAATGGGATAAGTTTTATGGAAAATGATGGTCTGACTGGTGATATGCCTGATGTTGCTAATAGTACAATTTTGTTGACTAAATGCGGGTAACACGTTGCAAATTTCAAAATCATCCAACCACCTAGTGAGTTTCCGACAAAACTGGCATTTTCTATATTAAGAGCTTCTAGAATTTGTTTTATCCAGTCAGCATGGTCACTATTTGTTAACGAATGTCTATTCTCTGAACTTTTCCCAGGTTCACCTAGTATATCTATAAGAATAATGTGATAATCCTTGCTTAATCTTTCGACATCACCTATCCACATGGATGAGTTTGTACTTGATCCATGTATCATCACAAGTGGTGGTGATTTATCACAACCAGATTCAATAATATATGTTTCACCATAATCAGTAGCAATATATCTTTCTTTATACTTGATTGGCCATTGATCTAACTTTCGATTATAAAAATTGAGAATTTTTTCTTTACCCTCATTCGATTTAAAAACTGAATTTACTTTCATTTTATCGTCCTTTCTACACGCCATTAACTCGTTATTACTGATATTGAACCAAGAATATTTTCTATGAAATGAATAGATCCCCAAATCATTACTCTTATTTTTCGATCTGATTCTAAAAATTGTATGTTCATCGTAGATACGCCATACTTAGGATCTTTATGATTCATTACAGCCATTAGCATGTTGGAAATTCGAGACGCTTCGTCCGTACTTGAAACTTCAATATCTACTACAGCAGAAACTTTAACTTTCTCATATAATTGATTCTCTTCACTGTTAGTTTTAAGCTCAATACTATTTGAATTTAGTGTATTTCTGTCAGAAACTTCACCTTCAGTAAAATTACTTAAGTCATGTCCAGTGATACGCCACTGTTTTCCAACTTTATGGGCTTTTAGTTTCCCCTCTCTTATATATCTACGCACAGTCTTAACATGCAGTCCAACCATTTCAGATACTTGTTCCACAGTATAGTATTTGGCACTCATAGAATATCTCCCTTCGGTATTTACTTAATCCATAGTTTTTAAGGTTCTAAAGTTCCTTGTTTGCACCATAATACACCACTATAAGGAATGTGTCAAGTGATAAAATGAAATTAAAGTAATTTTAAGGAATTATAAGGAGTTTTAGGGTGTTTGTATTATATTGTAATCTTCATAGTGCAAGCTCATCATTAGTACACCAACAAGAGAACAAGTAAAACTGAAAGCATCCATGGAAGAATGGTACAGACATAAAACGCTTGAGAAGGTAAGTGAACGTATTGTTTTTTATCAGAAGTACTTTGATCTTAAACCTACTGATGTCAGAGTGAAAGAACAGAAGAAACGTTGGGCAAGTTGTACT
>NZ_JBVBZF010000323.1:0-3925 GCF_057447755.1 Fusibacter sp.
CTTAAGTTTATAGAAAATCTTCCTTTACAATCCATAAAACTGACCATTGTCGATAATGGTTCTAATGATCTTACACAATCTATTGCACAAGATTTAAGTTTAAGACATCCTGAAGTTGAATACATTCGCATTTCGACAAGAGGTGTTGGTGCCGCTTTTAGAGCTGGTGTTGCCGCTAATACATCGGATATTGTTGGCTATATGGATGTGGACTTATCTACTAAGATTGAACATTTAAGCGAAGTCGTAAGCATTTTTAGCAATTATCCAGAAATTGATATCATCAACGGGTCAAGGTTAAACAAAGATTCAAATATGCTTGGTCGGAAATGGTATCGAAATTTATCCTCTTATGGATTAACTTTCTTGTTAAAGCTATTTTTGCAAATGAAAGCCACCGACAGCATTTGTGGTTTTAAGTTTTTCAAGTCAGATGTTGCGGATTCCCTAATTAAACGCTCAAGCTCTGAAAGTGGTTGGTTTTTTATCATAGAACTTTTACTAAGAGCAGAAAGACTCCACTATAATGTACATGAGCTTCCTGTGAAATGGGAAGACGACCACAATACGACAGTTGATTATTTTAAACTCATAAAGAATTATTTGCATCATATCAAAAGACTTTTTATTGAGTTTCATATCAAAAAAAAAATTTAACATAAAGGATAATGAAAATGCTTCCAAACCATTACAAAGAATTTGATAAAATTATAATTGGCGCAGGTCTTTTTGGTCTCTACGCTGCACTATATTCTGGAAAGCAAGGTGACCGCGTTCTTATTTTGGAGTATGATGACGCTCCATTTTCTAGAGCTACTCATTCTAATCAGGCACGAGTGCACATGGGATACCACTACCCTCGTTCGTATACAACAGCTATAAAATCAGCGCACTATTTTGAACGTTTCAATAATGAATTTCACGAATGTATCCATACATCGTTTAAAAAAGTTTATGCAACTTCAAATCAATTCTCCTGGACCACAGCAGACCAATTCGAAAGTTTCTGTAAAGCAGCTGAGATCCCATGCTATGAAGTATCTTCAAACCAATACTTTAATAAAAACATGTGTGATGGTACATTTGAAACAAGAGAGTATACTTATGATTCTGAACTTTTAAAGAACATTCTTTTAAATGAAGTCCAAAATATGACAAATATTAACATCCAGTTTAATTCAAGGATTAAAGACATTAAAAATGATGATCACTATTATCAGATTATGGATGACCATGGCGTTGTTTACATATCTAAATTTGTAATAAATGCAACCTATGCCTCAGTTAATCAAATCCATAATCTGCTTGGATTTAAACCATTTAAGATAAAATACGAGCTTTGTGAAATCATTTTATGTTCAGTAAATGAATCCTTGAAAAATGTTGGAATAACCGTTATGGATGGTCCATTTTTTTCCATCATGCCCTTCGGTAAAACAGGGTATCACTCATTAACTTCTGTGACATTCACACCCCATAAGACGTGTTATGAATCGCTTCCAGTATTTGATTGCCAAGCAGAAAGCAATGGTCATTGCTCACCTAAACAGCTGGGTAACTGTAATACTTGCCCTGCCAAGCCCAACTCTGCGTGGCATTATATGTCTGGCTTAGCACGAAAATACTTAAAGGATGAATTCGCTTTTCAATACGAAAAATCCCTGTTTTCAATAAAACCAATATTAATGGCATCTGAAATTGATGATTCAAGACCTACCGTTATTAAGCAGTACTCAAAAGATCCTACTTTTATTAGTGTCTTATCTGGAAAAATTAATGCTGTATATGATCTTGAGGAGGTTCTTAGAAATGACTAATACCCAATTGAACAATTCTACTAAAGAAATGCAATTTGTATCTGCTGTGGTCTATATTAGAAATGCTGCTCATGAGCTGGAGTCTTTTCTAAGCTTTATAGATAACGCTTTATCTCAGCACTTCACCAAATATGAAATCATCTGTGTAAATGACGCTTCTGTGGATTCTTCATTAGATATTCTTAAAAACTTTCGATGTAGCAACTATGAGGCTACTCTTTCAGTATTAAATATGAGTTATTTTCAAGGATTAGAGCTTTCAATGACAGCAGGCGTGGATCTTGCAATCGGCGATTTTATTTTTGAATTTGACAACACATTAGCTGATTACTCATCAAATCTTGTGCTAGACCTCTATAAAAAATCACTTGAGGGCTTTGATATTGTGAATGCGTCTGCCAACATAAAACCTAAATTATCTTCCTACTTGTTTTACAAGGTCTTTAATCAATTTGCAAACTTACAGTACACATTGGGCTCTGAATCATTTCGTATTCTTTCACGAAGAGCAATCAATCGTATTCGAGGCCTTAGTGAGAGTACACCTTATAGAAAAGCATTATATGCAAATTGCGGATTAAAAATGGAGACTATAAAATACGATATCACAGTTTATGAATCAAACAATAAACCGCAAACCACTGTTAAAATTAGAACACAGCTCGCAATTGATTCTTTAATCCTCTTCACAGACTTTGGATATAGATTTGCATTCGCAATGACTCTAATTATGATGTTTATCACTGTGTTAGTTGCACTTTATGCTATTGTTGTATATGTATTCCAAAATCCAGTTGAAGGATGGACACCGACTATTCTCTTTCTATCTTTTTCTTTTTTTGGTGTATTTGGAATACTGGCTGTCATTATTAAATATCTATCAATCATTGTTAATTTGCTTTATAAAAAGCAAAAATATGTATATGAATCCATTCATAAATATTCAAAATAGAAAGGTCATATTATGAAAATACTTGTTGGTTACACCGGTTTTGTGGGGGGCAATTTAATTCAGACAACTCATTTCGATGCACTTTATAATTCAAAAAATATAAAAGAGGCGTTTGGTACTAAGCCCGATTTACTTGTCTATTGTGGTATTAAAGCCGAAAAATACGTTGCAAATCAAAACCCGGAAGCTGATTTATTGCACATACTAGAGGCAATTGAAAATATAAAAGCGATTAATGCTAAAAAACTTGTATTAATCTCTACAATTGATGTCTATGAAAATCCCACTTGTGTTAATGAACAAGACACCGAGTCCAGTGATACTCATTCAGAGGCATACGGACGGAATAGATTAATACTAGAGGAATGGGTAAAAAACAATGTAGAGGATTATCACATCATCAGACTACCAGGATTATTTGGTAAGGGCATTAAGAAAAACTTTATTTACGATCTCATTCACATTGTTCCTTTTAAACTTCCTAAGGAAAAGCTTGAAAATTTATGTTATAAAAATAATTGTCCCGAAGTATTAAACTCTTATCAACTAGGCAGTGATGGCTTTTACAAAATCCTTCCACTGGAAGCTGAAGCAAAGAGAAAACTAAAATTCCAATTCCAAAATATTGGGTTCAGTGCTCTAAATTTTACTGATAGCAGGGGTTATTTTCAGTTTTATCCTCTTTCAATGCTATGGTCTCATATTGAAATTGTGATTAATAAAAACATAAAAGTAATAAATCTTGCAACAGAGCCCATACAAATTAGTGCACTTTATAAGGCAATTTATGGGAAGTCATTTGAAAATGAAGTTGCCTCTAAAGTACCAAACTATGATTTCAGAACAGTTCATGCCCTACTTTTCAGTAATACTCATAATTATATTTTAACCTCAAAAGAAGTGATCTCTGAAATTATCGCATTTATCAAATCAGAAATGGAGTAAGTAAAATGAAACTTAGTATATCAAACATCGCTTGGGACAATACTCAGGACGAACATATACTCTCTATATTAAATGAATATGGTTTCAGCGGCCTTGAAATTGCACCCACAAGGGTATTTCCCGATGAGCCATATAAAACAAATGAACGTGTTCATTTGTTTAAAACTGCTCTTTTAAAGCAATATCACCTAGAAATATCATCTATTCAATC
>NZ_JBVBZF010000324.1:0-3923 GCF_057447755.1 Fusibacter sp.
TAAACAGAAGCATAAGCAGTCATTCGATATTGATATCCACTTGCAACGTAATAACTTTTACCGAGACTACAGTAACTATTATTATTGGTTTCTGTCCAGGTTTTAATTGTCGTCCAACTTCCATTCACATATCGTTGGAGGTCAACAGTGATACTGCATTTGTTTACGCCAATGGCAGTGACATAAGATGTTACAGATGCCTTTCCTTGTGATGATAGGCTGAAATCATTGCTAAAAGTCATGATGCTGACAAAGTTCGGTGTAATAATAAGGTCACCTGCAGTCTTTGGTGAATCAAAAACGATGTTTGACCCGTCAGCAAAAGTTGGCGCTACTGATAGCACTGATAACAGTAAAATCGTTAATAGGCTTAATCTTATTTTCTTCATAAAATCACCCCCTTTCTTTAGGTTTCATAATATAAACCAAATAAAGGGGGTGAATCTTACACATTTTATTATTTTTTTTCAGTCATACTCTCAGCAATTTTCAAAATGGTTGATTTATCAATCGGTCCGGCCACTAAAATATTTTTTTCACCCACATTCCAGGTGATGAGTGTGCGGTCGTCTTTTAGGATCAATTTGCCTTGATGGTCATTAATAGTCACATCAATTACCCTTGCATTTTCAGTATCGAGTTGATGTTCCAAAGCGCTTTGACTTTGAATGATAAAGAAGGCTTGGTTGTTTTCACCGGTAAATTGCATGGTCTTTATGTCCTTATGGGTGTCTATGTTAGTCAAGGTGTATCCAACGGGGACATAAGTTGGATAGAAGTATGATCTCCAATCATCCGGGAGCAAGAGGTCGACCTGATAGCTTGTGGTTTCTTGGTTTGTCATCTGTGTGAACTTTTCTTTTGTGTCTAAAAACATGTTTAAAACGATAATTCTATAAGCGTCTACACGCATCATTAAAAGACTGTTTGCGAGAATAATAATCGCAAATACTGCTGCAACTCTTTTTAAGCGCCTCTTGAAATTAATTAAATTTTGTTTGTGCTTATTTTTCCGTTCATTTTCATTTTGAAAACGGTCAAACCATTGATCCAACGATGCCGGTACCTCTATTTCTGAATGTGAATCTATTAGGACATCGATGTCTTTGTCATATGCCTCGATATATTCGAAGCCCAAATTATACAAATAGACTTCATTGTTCTTTTTAATCTTCTCTTGATCTTCATATGTATTTTTCATTCAACTCAGCCTCTCTTTCTAACATCGTTGATTTTAGTGCGTTTAAGGCTCTTGAAAGGCGAACACTAACGTTATTCACAGAGATGCCTAGGATATTTGCAATTTCTGATATTTCCAGTTCAAAATAGAACTTCAAAGTGATTATATCTGCATAAGTATGGTGAAGGTGACTTAATTTGCTTTGAAAGGTAGACTTGTTTGCCAAGTCACTTAAATGTTCTTGATATAGAAGGGCATTGATTTCTACATATTCCTCAATATCATCAGTATCGGTCACGATAATTTTCTTTTTCTTATTATAGATATTGATGGATAGGTTTCGTGTAATGATACTTAAGTAGGCCTTTGTTTTTTTGCTATTAACGATTTCAATCTTGTCTAAGTGACCGGCAATTCTAATAATTGTTTCTTGAACGACATCTTGAGCTTCATGATGGTCTTTAAGTATAGAGTAGGCGATGATATATAAAGTCTTCCCATATGTATAGTATATTTCCTCAAGCTTGGACTTGGTTTTTTCATCATATAATGTGAATAATAATAACATTGAACCTCCATGATTATGGTTTAATCGTATAAAATCTACGAGTCAATGATACCTTAATATAGAATAAGATGCAACTTTTGCATGGGGTTAACTAATAAAGGCATCAAAAAAATTTTAGCGTCATCTTTAGCATTTGTTAATACAATAATAACAATTATATTACGCTTATGTTACAGGCAGAGCCTGTTTTTAATCAATGCAATAAGCTATTTATTGCAAATACACAAACTTAGATTATCTGTTAAAACATGCAAACTCATTGTAAAAGCACAATAAAAGGTAATATATATTAAATGTGTTAAAAACAACTATATTTTTAAGAAATTTAAAAGTAAAATAGGATAGATGACATATAAAATTTTTTTTTTGGAGGTACATATTTTATGCAAGCTTTGATAACATTTGCCGCAATTGCAGCACCAGTGGTAGCCCTAATCGTGGTTACCTTGTTAACGGGTTATGTAAAAGCATCACCTGATGAAGCCATTATTATTTCAGGTCTTAAGAAGACACCGAAAGTTGTAATTGGTAAGGCAGCCATTAAAATTCCTTTTTTTGAAAGAAAGGACAGATTGACATTGAGAGCCATGAAGATTGATGTCAAAACAAGTGAGGCTGTTCCAACACAAGAGTTTATCAATGTCCTAGTTGACTCGGTTGTAACAGTTAAAATATCATCTGAAAAGGAACTTCTTGAAAAAGCCAGTGAGAACTTTTTGAATAAAGATGAAGATTACATTCGCAATATGGTTCAAGATGTTTTAGAGGGTAATATTCGTGAGATCGTCGGTACAATGTCACTGACAAACATGATCTCAGACCGTCAAAAATTTTCTGAGAAGGTACAACAAAATGCTGTGCCTGATATGAGAAAACTGGGTCTGGAGATTGTTTCCTTTAATGTACAAAACTTTGCTGACCGTGAAGGTGTGATCAATGACCTTGGTATAGATAACGTGGCAAAGATTCAAAAGAACGCTAAAATCGTAAAAGCGGAAGCAGAAAGAGATGTTAAGATTGCACAAGCAAAAGCAAACAAGGAAGCCAATGATGCTGAAATTGCTTCGCAAGAAGAAATTGCAATCAAAAATAATCAACTCGAAATTAAAAAAGCAGAATTAAAACAGGAATCAGATACGAAACAAGCTCAAGCAGATGCGGCTTACAAAATTCAACAAGAGGAACAACGTCGTACGATAGAAATCACATCCGCAAATGCCAATCTAGCAAGACAGGAAAAAGAGATTGAACTCAAAGAACGCGCAGTTCAAATTATGGAAAGAGAACTGGATGCAACGATTAGAAAGAAAGCAGATGCCGACAAATATTCCAAAGAAAAAGCGGCAGATGCCAAGCTTTATGAGATTCAAAAGAATTCTGAAGCTGAAAAAATCAGAGCAGAAAATGAGGCACTTGCTTTAAAAGCAACTGCAGAGGCAAATGCCTTTGCGAAGAAGCAAGATGCGGATGCACAAAAAGCATATATGATGGCAGAGGCAGATGGTATTGAAGCAAAAGGTTTGGCTGAAGCAAAAGGTGTAGATGCTAAGGCTGAGGCAATGAAGAAAATGGAAGAGGCTGCTGTCCTTGAAATGTTCTTTAAAGTGCTTCCAGAAATTGCTGCTAACATTGCCAAACCACTAGAAAATATTGATTCAATCACAATGTATGGTGAAGGCAATAATGCAAAAATGGTTGGTGATATTACAAAGTCAATGAGCCAAATCATGAATGGTGTTACAGATGCAACTGGGCTTGATGTAAAGGGTCTTATCTCAGCTTTTATTGGTGGTAAGATTGCTCAACCGGATATGGAAGAACCCATTAAATAACACAATATTTGACGAATAGAATTAAGATGTGTTTATAAATCAAGAAGATCACTCAAATGGGCATTGATAGGGCCTGATTGAGTGATTTTTTTATAGGGATTGACACAAAAAGCCAAGCTATTTTTAAGTCAAAATTAGCATGATTTAGGATTTTCAATAAAGAGTGTCTGTGATATAAATTTTTAAGTATATGTGAGCCAATCAGAGGTTATTTGAAAGCGCTCCATGTAACGATTTGAAAGCCCTAAGGGCTTATATTTTATGAGAACTCAAGCTGAATGCGATCATACATAGGAAATGGCACAACTGCAAAAGCAAAACGCTAAGTTCACGATTGATAAAA
>NZ_JBVBZF010000325.1:0-3923 GCF_057447755.1 Fusibacter sp.
AAGGTTGCAAAAGGCTGGTGTAAAGCATTTTGGCATTCACACACAATTTGGTTGTCATAAGCGCGATCCAGAACATTTTGGTAAGAGTGCATACCCCATTTTTGAATTCATCGTTGAATTATATGAGAAAACAGGGATCGTGATTGAGTTTGTTAATTTAGCTGGAGGCATTGGTATACCATATCATGAATATGATGAACCCACTGACATTGAAGCAATCAGCCAACACATAAAAACCGCTTATGACAATACAATCGGTAAGAGTAACCTCCCTCCGGTTTCTCTTTTTACTGAACTCGGAATTAGTATGACCGGCCCATATGGCTATTTTGTATCAAAAGTCCTCCATATAAAAAACACTTACAAGACATTCATTGGCTTAGATGCCTCTACTAACAGCTTTATGAGTGCTCTAAGGTATAATAATTATCATAAAATAACAGTACTGGGAAAAGAGAATGCCATTTATGCTAATAGATATGAAGTTACAGGAGCGCTTTGTGAAGACAGAGATCGCTTTGCAACCGATAGGTTTTTACCCGAAATCACTCTTGGAGACATATTGGTATTTCACGATGCAGGTGCTTATGCCTATAGCCACAGCCATAACTTCAATGGCAGATTAAGACCTGCTGAGCTTCTTTTAAAGGGTGATGGTAGATTTAGCTTGATCAGAAGACACGAAACCCCAGAGGACTATTTTTCAACAATGATTTTTGATGAAAGCTAAAATAAGACAAAAAAGCATAAACACGATATCAATGTTTATGCTTTTTTCATTCATAGTCATCAACAACCATTAAGATATGGGTGTTTTCAAAAAACTAAAAAATAGATCGTTTAGATATGCGTCAGTTTCATCAACTCATGAAAATACTCTAGTTCTTGTGTTTTAAATAGGTTATACCACGCCTCCAAGGTATCTTGAGAGAACACATCCATTGCTTTTAATACATGTTTTGTGAACGCCAAAGGGTCAATACCCGTAGCTGTGATTAGATTTCTATCTGTAACAGCCGTCATCATTTTATAGTTTTTTTCACCTGCATAGTTAGGACAACTAGCTTTCAGATACTCAAGATCATTGCTTGTATGTTCAAACGAGTTTAAGATACCCTTTTGGGCGAGTGCAAAAGTTGCACCACATATGGCGGCTACTAAACCACCTTCATTTAAACACATATTGGCAAGTTTTAAAACCGGTTCATGAATCGGTTCCATCCAAGTATTGCCTCCAGGTAAAATCAAAACCTCATCACCTCTTATGGTGCATTCCTCAATCGTTATATCAGGGATTAATTTCAATCCTCCCATTGTGGTGACCGGTCTTCTTTCATTACCGAGCATCACGATACTTATTGGAGACGTTCCCTTTTTAAAATATCTCCCTGAATTGATTTCTGCTGTTAAATAACCTACTTCCCAATCTGCCATAGTATCAAATACATATAAATACACCTTATTCTTCATCACAAATCCTCCTCTTTTTCATCACAGACTTGAATTAGTATCCAAGTGCCACCCTTATCACCATTATAAAACAGCTTCACTGACATCTATGGTCAGCGAAGCTGCTAAAGTTGATAATGTTCTGTTAAATCTGATAAAACTGAAAGGATTTGTGTCTTTAAATCTTGCGGTTCAATGACTTGAACAGCTTTTCCATATGATAAAAGAAAATAGGGAACGTAGGCATAAAGGGCTTTTTCTTCCAATATAAAAGTTGCTTTATTAACTGTTCGCTCTTTTAAATGATGTCCCAAATACCAATGCCTGCACAAATCATCCAGTGCTTCTGCCCTTCCACTTAAGATTAAAGTAACTAAGGTAGTTTTCTCACCATGTTCAGGCAATAGATTTTGTAAAAAAAATTCTCTTGCCGAAAAATGCTCAGGAAGTGCGAAGGTTCTATCTTTATGCTTAATCCCTAGTATTCGATCTACCCTAAAACTACGGATTTCATTTCTTAATTGACAAAATGCTACGGTAAACCATTTGTTGTTCCAATAAACCAAACCATAGGGTTCAATTACCCTATTCTTAGTGTGTTCATCACGACCTGTACGATAATCAATTTCAACTGAGTACCTTTCTGTTATGGCTTGATCTAGCGCTGACAAAACAATCTGAACATCTGGATTCCCAGCGTGATTTATTACCTCTAAACTGGCCAAATGATGGTTCAAATTATGCTCTTGCTCCTGATTGGAATATAGTTTCAACTTTGAGGTTGCCCTGTCTAAAACTTCATTTAAAGGATAGCCTGCTTCTTTTGCAAAGACGGCAGCATGTAGGAGTGCCTTCTTCTCCTCTAGATCAAATATCAAGGGTGATTTAATAAAATTGTTGAGTAAGCGATACCCGCCATTATGACCAGAGTCGGATATGATGGGTACGCCACTGGCACAGAGGGCATCAATGTATCTATAAACCGTCCTAATATTGATTTCTAATCTATCTGATATTTGCTTTGCCGTTATCTTTGTTCCTGAGTTCAACATCCACAAAATTGCAAGCATATTGTCGTTCTTAGCCATGGTTACTACTCCCTCAACATTGAAATACTACCTTTTTATATCACGGTCTCATATTCTACTTTAGCATTTTCAAGCTTCCAGTCAACTTATTTATTTTTTTCTTAGGGCCATACAAACATATACCCCAATAATTGATTTTATCATTTTTTGCCACTGTGAGCTTTGAAATATAGTCATCGTAATTAATGGATTTTTGAGCGATATCACTAAATCCAATATGAAAGATATCTTCATCATGATCCATAATGACCTTTGTATATAATTTTTTTAAGTCATCAGAAGCCATTGAAAGGATGGGTATAGGGACTTGGGTAATACCAGAATGTTTATTATGATCACCATCTATGATAGAAGGTCCAATTAAGCCTTCTTTTACGCTGGCTAGACTTACACCGAGTGCAGCTGTTGTGTTGGCAATTATGCCAATTGGTAATGTGGGGTCAACGATCATTACACATTTCATTATCTTCTTCCTCCTATTCATGCAAAGTACGAAAATATTATAAAATAAGAAATTGTTATAAATTAAGAAAATATTTTAAACCAAGAAAATATTTTAAACTATAATTTGAGCCTTTAATTACTTTATTTATTTTATAAAAGGTTAATGGGTCTTAATGTTTAATTGTGAAATGTATTTTTTGGGCGTCAAACCTGTTGCCTTCTTAAATTCACGTGTGAAATGTGCTTGATCATAAAAGCCTGCTTTCAGTGCAACTTCAGTAACATTAACAGCTCTTTTCATTAGCTGCTTTGCATAATCTACTTTAAGTTGAAGTTGGTAAGCACTTGGGGTACTATTATATAGTTTTTTAAATCGCCTAATCAAAGTAAACTTATTGATCTTAAACATTGAAGAAAGTTCATCCAGCATTAACTCATCTAGAAAATGTTCTAAAATATAATTTTTAACCCTTTCGACTTCGCCATCAATTTCTCTGGAAACCCTAGTTTTAATAGATGCGATAATCGTATTTAAACAATCAATAATTTCAACCTCTTTGACAAAATTGCTTCTTTCAGTTTTCAACACATCGGCAAGGTTCTTAATCATTTTAAATTCCTTATGACCAAGTTTAGCAATCCCAATTATTAGAGTCTCATCAAGCTGAGATACAAGTTCCTCTTTAAAGGAATCACCAAGGTATATCATTGTAAAAGCCCAATTGTTTATATCTAGGGGCTGACAATTATGGACGACATAAGGCATAATAATGACGGCTTCCCCTTCATTAATTCGATAATCAACATCATCAATATTCAAAATAGAGGTTCCCTTTTCAATAACACCTATTGCAAGTTCTGAATGTAAATGAGGTTTATAGGCATGAGGGTGTGAGTCATTTAACTTCACTTCTAATAAATTATAAAGACTTGCTGTTTTAA
>NZ_JBVBZF010000326.1:0-3894 GCF_057447755.1 Fusibacter sp.
GTAATAAAAGCATTGATCTTATCCATGTCATCAAGTGTCCAAAGTTGGAATACATGGTCTTGATCAGCTCCTGGTAGTGGTGGTGCAATTGGTTTACCACCTTGAGCTAAAATAAGCTTTGTATACTCAAATTGTTTCTTTTCTCCTGTTCTGGAATCTGTAGTATGCACAATTTTATTAAGTCTATCGATTTCAGTTGCGGTTGTATGAATATGAACTGCTGTTTGATACTGTTCATTAAAGCTCTCTGGGCTTTGTAAAATCAATTTAGAACGGCTCTTGATATCGCCACCGATATAATATGGCAAACCACAGTTTGCAAAAGAAATATCTGCACCTGCTTCAAGAATTGTTATTTCTGCATCTGCCGAAAGTCTTCTCACCTTAGCTGCTGCTGTTGCACCAGCTGCTACACCACCAATAATTACTACTTTCTCCATTTAATTCACCTCATTAATGTATTTTGTGGAAACTCAATCTTAACAGCTAGAGTTTCAATAATGTATATTATTTTTACCCCCCTACCTAGGGGGTGTATCTACATTTTAAAGGCTATTTTCTAACTTGTCAACCATAATAAAAAAAATTTACAATTGCATCATACCACTAATCCGATTTTCCTTATAATTCTCTACTTTGAACACCTTGGCCAAAACAGTTTAAAAAATGCTTTGCCACTGAAGTTAAGTAATGGTTTTTAAGCCATACTACTGATATTCCCGTCTCCATATTAAGCTTGTCGATTTCATAAAACTCAAAGCTCGATTCTGATACCAATCCAGTCCAGTCTTTAGGCACAATGGCCATACCCATCCCCTGTTCTGCAAGGAGTAGCAATGATCTCGTATCCTCAATTCTACATAAAACACGTGGCTCTAACCCTTCTTGCTGAAAGGTACGTATGATGTCATTAGCAAATCTGTTATGAAGTAGCAAGGGATTACGTGCCACTTCCGCCAGTGTCAGTGTGCTCGCATTGGATTGATTTTCGTGGTGAGCGGACCGCTTTGTAACCCCAATCATTGGCCCATTTTCCAAAGAAATATGATTAAAGAGATCTAGATTCACGGGATTACGGATTAGACCGATTTCTATGATGCCACGCTTTAAAAGTTCTAATATTTCATGAGTACCGCTCTGACGAATTTCAAAGTTTATATTGTCGTATTTCTGGTGAAAGATAAAAATCTTTTCAATTAAAATCGTTTCAATAGCAGAAGCCAAACAGCCAATTGATAAAGTTCCTTTTAAGCCTGAGTTTAGTTCCTGCAATTCCTTCACCGTTGTATCTGATAAATCAAGTATCTGTTTGGCTCTATAGGCTAGCATTCTTCCGGCTTCAGTAACTTGAAACTTGCGAGTGGTTCTTTCAATTAATTTTGTCCCCAACTCGCTTTCTAGACGTTTGAGCTGGTTACTGAGGTAGGGCTGCGCTACAAAGAGCTGCTTTGAGGCTTTAGAGAGGCTTTCGTTTTCTACGATTGTCAAAAAATATAAGAGTTGTTTATTATCCATATTACCTCCTTATATATAACTAATTAATTATAAGTCATATGTATTTTAGATATTTTAATTATATATTTTTTATTGCTATAATAATAGATAGAAACACATCAATAACAGAAGGGAGCGTGACTTGACCCTTGAACTATAGAGTAATTGGAAGCGACGATCATAAACGCATATCTCTCGGTATCTTAATGGGTAGCATGGTAAATTTCGCCCTTATGTACGCCCCCCAACCCCTCATTAGCCTATACTCAGACCAATACAATATTCCGCCTTCCACTGCAAGTCTTTCAATATCACTTACAAGTATGTCTCTATCTATCAGCTTAATTTTTATTTCTATTTTTGTAGGTGCTTGGAATCGAAAAGTCATCATGAGCTGGTCACTTATTATCTCCTCTTGTTTGACGATATTGTCGGCATTTATATGGGACTTCAATCTTTATTTAATAATCAGATTGCTTCAAGGTATTACCATCGCAGGTTTTCCATCAATTGCAATGACCTATTTAAACGAAGAATTTTCGCCTAAGGATATAGGCACAGTCATGGGTTATTACGTATCCGGAACTGCTATAGGTGGCCTCACCGGTCGAATTATGACGGGCTATTTAACAGACCGATTCAACTGGCATATGGCTTTTTTGGTAATTGGTCTTTTGTGTCTGGTTATCAGCATATGGTTTTTAATCTATCTGCCAAACTCAAATAACTTTAATAAGACAAGGATTTCACTTGGTCGGTCCTCTTCCCTTTTAAAAGTCAGTATTTTTAACCTCAAATTACTACGTTTCTACCTCACTGGATTTATATTAATGGGGGCTTATGTCACCGTTTTGAACTATATTGGATATCCCCTCACCAATCCGCCCTATAACTTGAGTCAGACCTTGCTTGGTTTCTTATTTGTTGTAAATATATTTGGCATCTATAGTGCTACATTCTTTGGAAAGCTTTCCGACCACTATCCACGACAAAGGATCATGACGATGACCATTTTGGTCTTAAGTGTAGGTATGCTCCTGACTTTACACCCTAGTTTGATTGTCAAGATTCTTGGCTTATCGGTTTTCGTTTCAGGTTTTTTTGCAGGTCATACCATCGCCAGTAGCTGGATCGGAATTTATTCGTCTAGTAACCAAAAGGGTTCAGCATCAGCACTCTATTTACTCTTTTATTATTTGGGATCTAGCTGTATCGGTTGGTTAGGAGGGCTTTTCCTAAAAGCACAGGCATGGCAAGGTATCGTCTTATTTGTCTCCTGCCTGCTACTAATCGCCTTTTTAATTTCCCTATTACCTCTCAATGAAAAAGAAGCTATTGACTGTGATGAAATATCATAAAGCTCATCTAGAAAAGCTAAAAGCTTAAACGCAACCACTTATGTCTTGAACCCCATAAAATTCAATGCCCCCCGAGCCTATTATGCCCCCTTTTAATGGTCAAAACCAGCAGAAGGGGTGTGTTTAAATATCGGTTTTCAAAATTGTCATTCACAATCGTAAAATTTCATTTGATAATTTTTATAAAGCCTGTATACTATTTCTGATTAATCTATTTATGGAGGTTAAATGGTTAAAGTCATCAGAAATAAACTCGCTGAGGAAGTATTCTTTCTCATATCCTTTTTCCTTGCAATGACAACGTCCATATCCATGGGCTTCAGACTTGAATCAATAGATTGGCATGTCCTGACTACTTTGTTTACACTGATGGGACTGACCTTAACTTTTGAAAAATATCATTTACTGGATGCATTGGCACTTAAAATACTCACCTATGCGAAAACGACAAGGCAGTTGAGCCTTCTTTTAATCGTTATTACCGTATTTTTTGCCGTTTGGGTCACCAACGACATTGCCTTGATCACTATGGTCCCTTTAACCATAGCCATTGCAAAACGAACATCTTTTAAGCCAATGAACACCATTATTTTTCAGACGATTACTGCCAATATCGGCAGTAGTTTAACCCCTTTTGGAAACCCACAGAACCTATATTTATTCAACTTTTATAAGATCTCAACCATGGATTTTTTATGGATTACCCTTCCCTTTGTCGTTTTGGGGTTAATGCTTGTGGCACTTTTTATAATGACGCAAAAAAATGAGCCCATTGAATTCGAGCTCAAACAAATTTTCATTGAACAAAAGACTAAACTATCCATTTATGTAAGCCTATTTGTTTTGATGGTCCTCGGTGTCATTAGAGTTTTACCCTTTGAAATAACGAGTATGGTTTGCATTTTAATCCTGATGCGCTTTGAATACAAGTTGCTCTTAAAAGTCGATTACTTTTTGCTTGCTACCTTTTTCTTTTGCTTTATCGCCATCGATAACATTGTGAGAATACCTTTCTTGTATAGTGCATTAACACCACTGCTCA
>NZ_JBVBZF010000327.1:0-3860 GCF_057447755.1 Fusibacter sp.
AGACTACGGGCATTAAAGCCTGCAAGAATAAGCGCATCTGATACCTGAAGCTGTTTGGAATTAAAAAGTCTTAAAGCACTGTCATTTACATTGACTTGAATAAAGTCGTGTTCTCTCTCTTCAAACGCTGTGATACCAATGCCTATAGGCGTTATAAATTCAGGCCCGATTAAGGGTTCTTTCTCAAATCTTATCTTTTCAAGTGCATCACATGATTTAATGACGACACGTTCCTTAGGAAGGCCAAGTGCTTTCGATAAAGACTCTGTAAAGCCTGGAATTTGAGAACCACCGCCTATGCAAAATACGGCGCTTGGTGGCTTCTTATTAAGCTGTACAATGTTTTCAGATATTTCTTTGGTAATATAATCAATTGTCTCATGAAGATGGGTCATGATTTCATCAGATGCCATGTTATGCGACATACCAAGAACATCCGTGAATGTATGTCGTTCATCTGTATTAAGCTTCACCTTCAAGTCTTCTGCTCTATTGAAGTCTAGTAGGTAGGTCTGGGCGAGCTTTTCTGTGATTTCATCACCGGCAAGCGATACCATTCCGTAAGAAGTAACTGTTCCTTCTTTTGAAATAGCGATATCTGAAGTTCCAGCACCAACATCGACCAAGGCTAAGTTAAGCAAACGTAAATTTGCCGGTATAGCTACATTGATTGCCGCAATCGGCTCTAACGTCAGATTCATCACTTCAAGGTTGGCCCTATGAATAACCGAATATAAGCTATCCACAACAATATGGGGTAGAAAAGTTGCAATAATTTCCACGCTGATTTTGGACCCACGATGTCCAATTGGGTTTAAGATCAAACTCTGATCCAAATAGTAATTTATAACACTATAACCCACACAGTAGTAATTAGATTGAATTTGATTTTCACTGACCAATATTTTCTGTGCTTGCTGAATGGCTTCCATTTCTATGCTGTCTGTCAAAGTTTTTTTGATTTCCTTAGTAAAGTCAAGCTCTCTCTCAACGCTTGCACGCTCTGTTCGAAGCGCTCTACCAGCAGCAGCTATAGCAGCACGTTCAAGCTTATAGCCATTTCGTTGTTCAAGTTTATCTGTAACCTTGCGGACGACCTCAGTCACTTTCTCAATATCATGTATTTGACCGTCAAACATGGCCCGTTCCGGATGTGCCATGATTTCATAATCCACTACAACATAATCACTGCCCTCTTTTTTTGCAATCGTTCCCACAACATTTCGAGTTCCGATATCCAATGCATATAATAAATTTTTAGGCACTTCATTGAGCTTTACCTGATTCATCATTTTGTTCTCCTTTTGTAGTCAACACAATAAGACGTTAAAGTGCAGATTTCGCAAAGGGGTGTTCTCGCTTTGCAAACTCTCCTACCATGAAATATCAATAAATGATGCGCTTTAGTCCATAGTGCTTTATCAATTTTTTTCATGAGTTGCACTTCTGTTTCCTCAACTGTTTTTGCCACGGCAATGCCAAGTCGATTAGAAACTCTGAAAACATGTGTGTCCACTGCAATCGCAGGCACACCAAATGCATTGCTCACTACCACATTTGCGGTTTTTCGCCCCACGCCTGGTAGGGTCATAAGTGCTTCTAAGGTCTCAGGGACTTCCCCGGAATAATTGTTCTCTATAATTTCAGATGTGCTATATATGTTTTTAGCCTTTGACTTATGTAGGCCACACGGCTTTATGATGCCTTCTATTTCTTCTATGCCAAGACTGCACATGAGCGCCGGTGTATTTGCACGTTCAAACAGAACTTTCGTTACCTGATTCACGCGGATATCAGTACACTGAGCGGATAGAATCACAGCAATCAAGAGCTCATATGGTGTTTTAAAATCCAATTCTGGCTTGGCATCCGGATATACCAATAAAAGCGCATTTACAACTTCCATTGTTTGCTTTTTCGTTAATTTCATAATACCCTCTTCTATGGCTTTTGTCCTATTTCCGTCAAAAAATATTATATCATAGTTGACGTAAAATAATCACAACAAATTTCATCGATAAGATTTGAAATTGAAGCCACTTCGCTGGCTTTTGTGACGCATTTTTACACTTAAAAACCCCCGTAAATCTACGGGGGTCGAAACTAATCATCTGTTAAATTTATAAACCTTGAAATCGAATACAGTAAAAAAGTATAAACTGGAATCGTTGGAATAGCTGCAACTACTCTGCCAGGTAGGAATATTAAAAAGCCTTTTCCAAACATAATGGAAAGCCAGTAGGTATTCAAAAGCAGGGATATGAGAATATAGGTGATCATCACTGTAAAACTGAGTTTATCAAGACCTATGACCCCCGATGTATTTTTAAGATTCTTCGACATCCAGAAGGGCATGATCACAAACAGGATTGCCACCACAAAAACTGCGGCAAATAGGTACAATGACGCATCATCACTCACTGTAATCCCCCTTGATGTAAGGGCAATTACCCCACTGCCAATCATGACCCAGACCATGCCTATGAGGAAGATCATAATCATAATCGCATTTAAAAAATTGAAATCAAATTTTTGTTTGTGAATTTTAAAGGTTTTAAACAATAAACCCGGTATAATACCAAATAGCGCTGAGCTCAGTGTAAAGCCCGGAAAATATGCCCCTTGTGGATTCATCAAATAGCCGACAACATCTGACACGATACCTGTTACACCACCAATTACAGGACCTAACATCATGCCTGAAATGATGAGGGGCAGGCTACCGAAACCAACTCGAAGGGCTGGCAAGCCACCAAGTGGCACCATGATTGAAAATAGCCGTGTTAAAATAATGCTGATCGCCGCTAATAAAGCCGCTTTAACTAAGCCTGACGTAGATGTTAGGCGCTTGTCTCTTTGCTTGTTCACTTATGTCTCCTTTCGTAAAAATCCTACTATCACATTACTTCAAGGAGACCATAATGTAACAGCGGATGCAGTAAAATATCGCAGAATTATTTCTTTCGTTTAAGGTCAACTTCCCATTCCTTAACACTTAACGCATTTTACTTACTCTGTCACCGTAGTACCAATATTTTTACATGATTAAGACTGTTTTGCAAGCAAATTATTATCCCCGACACACACTATGCTTTTAAGAGTGCGGCCATCTCATCTACTGACTTTTCGAAAACAGCCAGTGCATTTCTCACCGGTTCTTCTGTTTCCATATCCGCTCCAGCTTCTCTCAGAACCTCAATTGGATATGCCTTTGACCCGCTAGATAAGAAATTCAAATAGCGCTTCACGGCCTCATCCCCTTGAGTTAATATCTGATCAGCAAGTGAAACTGCTGCGGAGAATCCCGTAGCATACTGATAAACATAGAAATTATAGTACATATGAGGAATTCGAGCCCATTCATATCTAATCTGATCATCTATAATAACATCTGGTCCAAAGTACTTTTGATTAAGTTTGTAATAGTGTTCACACAAGTAATCAGCTGTTAATGCGCCGCCTGACTCAACTACATCGTGAATATCTCTTTCAAACTCTGCAAACATGGTCTGTCTAAAGATTGTCCCCCTAAACTGTTCCAAATAATGGTTTAAAATATATTTTTTCTTGGCATCATCTGTAATGGTCTTCATTAAATGTGCATTAAGGAGCGCCTCATTGGTTGTCGAAGCCACCTCTGCAACAAAAATCGAATAATTTGCATAGACATATGGTTGATGCTTAGAAGACAAGAAGGTATGCATAGAATGTCCAAGCTCATGAATTAAAGTAAACATACTGTCAACATTATCCTTGTGATTCAAAAGGATATAAGGCTTAGAGTCATAAGTACCACTCGAATAAGCACCACTGCGCTTTCCTGTATTTTCGTAAACGTCAATCCAGCGCTCTTCAAAGGC
>NZ_JBVBZF010000328.1:0-3853 GCF_057447755.1 Fusibacter sp.
CTTGCCTTTTCAAAAACACCTAAACGAGAAGATCCTAGAGACATTCTCGCACTCAAGGAGGGCTACCACACCCTTGATGATCTACCACAAGGGGCAAGAATAGGTACTGGCAGCAAACGAAGACTCTTTCAACTTTTGAAACACCGTCCAGACATTGTGGCTGTGCCAATCAGAGGCAATGTGGAAACGAGACTCTCTAAAATTGAAAAGGAAAATCTTGATGGTGTAATCCTGGCGGCAGCTGGCCTCCATCGACTTGATCTATCCCATAGAATTACACAGTATTTAGAGCCTTCTCTTATGATTCCAGCACCTGCCCAAGGGGCACTTGCACTTCAATACCATAAAGATCGCGATGACTTAAGAGACCTATTAAATCAACTTTCAGATGATGATTCTGAGTGCTGTATCAGGGCAGAGCGCGCCTTTCTAAAAGGAGTCAACGGCAGCTGTCATATTCCAATCGGCGCCTATGCCACCCTATCTGAGGACAAGTCGACTCTGGAACTGGCATGCGTTTGGGGGACTGAAGATGGCAGTATATTAAAGCAAGTCACATTGTCTGGACCAAGTGAAGCACCTGAAGCACTCGGCCAAAAATGCGCTGATGCCATGAAGGAGGATTAAATGAGTATAAAACAATCAATGGGTACAGTCTATCTTGTAGGTGCTGGCCCAGGAGACATAGGATTATTAACCAATAAAGGATTAGCACTTTTAGAGTCTTGTGACTGCCTAGTATACGATCGCCTTATTCAAGATGAAATGTTGGCCCTTGCCCCACCGGACTGTGAGAAAATATATGTGGGTAAGGCAGCATCAGATCATGCCATGCCACAAGAGGAAATCAACCTCTTATTATGTGAAAAGGCCAAGACCTTTAAAAAAGTGGTCCGCCTCAAGGGTGGCGATCCCTATGTCTTTGGTCGAGGCGGCGAGGAAGCTGAAGTTTTAAAAGCACAGGGGGTTCCTTTTGAAGTGGTCCCAGGAATTTCGTCATCAATTGGTGGTCTTGCTTATGCAGGGATTCCGATCACTCATCGAAACCACGCTTCTTCCTTTCATGTCTTTACTGGTCATTTTAAAGACGACTCTAAGGATCACGACTGGACAGTGGTATCAAAGCTTGAAGGCACACTTGTCTTCTTAATGAGCATCAGCAGCATTCCCTATATCACTGCACAGCTTATGGCAAATGGCAAGTTAAAAACAACACCTGTGGCAGTGGTTTCAAATGCGGCATCAAGTGACCAGCAGGTCTTTATTTCAAGCCTTGAAAACGCTCTTGAAACATTACCTATCGGTAAAATCAAATCACCTGCATTATTGGTCGTTGGCGATGTTATCCATATGAGAGACACCCTTAACTGGTTTGAAAACAAGCCACTTTTTGGCAAGAGAATTGCTGTGACACGGGCAAGTGCACAGAGTAGTAAATTTGCCAAACTGCTTCGCGCTCAAGGTGCATCGGTTATTGAATTGCCTATGATAGACATAGAAGCACTTCCGACCAGTCTCTCCAAAAATCACCTTGATCAAAGCACTCAAATTTGGTTTACAAGCGAAAATGGTGTCCACGAATTCATGAAGGCACTCAATGCACTTGGTCTTGATACAAGGGCACTCGCTTCACATAAAATTTTAGCAATTGGACCGACAACCGCTCAGCACCTCTCTCAATATGGTATTAAAGCGGATTTTATCCCTGAAAGATACACTCAAGAGGGTATTATCGACTTGATGTCTTCAAAGCTTACAAAATCAGACCATGTTTTAATGCCAGGGGCTTTGGTCATGCGATCGCTTTTAACCGATTGGTTAGAGACGGTTTGTGCCTATGAAAAGCTAGCTGTTTACCAGACAGTGAGACCCGAATATTCAGAAGAAAAGCTTGCACCGGTCTTGAAGACCATTGAAAAATTGGATTATATCACCTTTGCCAGTGGTTCAGCTGTTAAGCACTTCCACGAATTTTCAAGTCAGTACGGCTTACAGATGCCCAGCCAAGCCAAATTTGTTTCTATTGGGCCTGTAACCTCTGAAACATTGACCACCTTAGATTATCCTGTTCATTTGTCTGCAGAGCCTCATACGCTTGATGCCATGCTGGGCATGATTATAGATGATGCATTAAATAACAAAGCCTAACAAAGGAGGCACCTTTATGAAACGCTTCAGAAGACTTAGAATGCAAGACAACTTAAGACCCCTCATCAGAGAGCATCAACTCTCTGTCCAGGATCTCATATACCCATTATTTATTGTTGAAGGTCAAGGCATCAAACACGAAATTCCTTCTATGCCAGATGTTTATCATTTTTCAATTGACCAGTTAAGGTTTGAACTCGACGAGCTTAAGGCACTTGGTATAAAGACCCTACTCTTATTTGGTGTACCCGACTCAAAAGACCCACATGGCCATTCAGCCTATGATGAAAACGGTATTGTTCAAAAGGCCGTTAAAGCAATTAAGGCCTATGACGAGTCCTTCTATATCATAACTGATGTGTGTATGTGTGCTTATACAGACCACGGCCATTGTGGCATCTTGGATGACCAGGGTAATGTAATGAATGACATCACCCTTGAATATCTTGCGAAAATTGCCCTCAGTCACGTTAAAGCCGGTGCAGATATGGTTGCCCCATCTGACATGATGGATGGTCGTATAAAGGCCATGAGAACGCTTCTTGATGAAAATGGCTATGACTATACACCGATTATGTCGTACTCACTGAAATACAGCTCCAACTATTATGGCCCTTTTAGAGCTGCAGCAGATTCAAGTCCTAAATTCGGCAATCGCAAGCGTTACCAAATGGACTATCACAATAAACGAGAAATCCTTGAAATCGTAAACGAGGACATCCAGGACGGCGCTGACCTCATTATGGTAAAACCTGCCATGATGTACCTAGACATGATTCAAAAGGTAAAAGAGAACTGCACCAAACCTGTGGTTGCCTATAATGTCAGCGGTGAATATTCACTCATAAAGCAAGGCATTGCATCAGGCCTAGTAGATGAAGCCATCATCTATGAAACTATGATTGGTTTTAAACGCGCAGGTGCTGACATCATCATCACCTATTTTGCAAAAGAAATTGCTCAAAAATGGCTATCAAGTGCCAATGAATCTATATAGGAGGCTCATATGTCAAATCAAAACATCCTTTCAAGTCAACTATTTGAACGCGCAAAGGCGGTCATTCCCGGTGGTGTCAACAGCCCTGTAAGAGCCTTTAAATCTGTTGGTTGCGACCCAATTTTCATTGAAAAAGGCTTGGGATCGAAAATTTATGATGTGGATGGCAACACCTACCTTGATATGATCTGTTCATGGGGACCCCTGATTTTAGGACACAGTCATCCAACTTTACTCGAAAACATTGAAGAAGTTTTTTCTAGAGGTACAAGCTTTGGTGTGCCAACACCGCAAGAAGTAACGATGGCAGAGCTTATCGCAGAGGCTTATGAATCTGTAGACATGATCCGAATGGTTAACTCAGGAACAGAAGCGACTATGAGTGCCATTAGGGTGGCAAGGGGTTATACTGGCCGCAATAAGATTCTCAAGTTCGAAGGGTGTTACCATGGTCACTCAGATGCCCTCCTCGTTAAATCTGGTAGCGGTACATTGACCTATGGCGTGCCAACAAGCCCAGGTGTACCTGAAGCCACTGTTAAGGATACCCTAACAGGTCGATACAACGACATTGAGATGACCAAGGCCATCTTTGAAGAAAACAAGGGTCAGATTGCTTGTGTCATCGTGGAACCCGTTGCAGGCAATATGGGTGTTGTCCCTGGGACCAAGGCCTTTTTAGATGCACTTAGAGCCTTATGTGATGCA
>NZ_JBVBZF010000329.1:0-3853 GCF_057447755.1 Fusibacter sp.
GGTTAATTCTTGTAGGCCTCTGACGTTATCGGAAACTATGGAATTGATATTACTTGAAATATAGTCAATCGCAACAACTGGAACCTTGCTGTTCATGAGTTCGATGACCTGGGGATCGTCAAAATCGATACAGGCAATGACTATACCGTCTATTTTTCTACGATTACAGTGCTCAAGGTATGACATTTTATCACCACCAAGGTTCTTGGAAATAAAGGTAATGTCATAACCCTTTTCTTCTGCTTGCTCCTTAACCCCTTGCAAAACTTGTGAGAAGAAGTAATGCGTCAGACCACTATGGCTCTTATCTTCAAAAAGTACGCCAATGTTCCAAGTTTTGTTTGTACTAAGCGCACGCGCCTGTAGATTGGGAACAAAGCCGAGTTCTTTAGCCTTTTTTAAGATGCGCTCTTTGGTTTTTGCACTGACATCAGGATAATTGTTTAATGCCTTTGATACAGTTGCACTTGAGCAACCGCAAGCCTTTGCTATATCGTATATTGTTACCATCAGAATATACCTTCTCTCTATGAAAATAAAATTTAAGATTGAGTCCTTAAATTTAATTAACGAAAACCGTTTCGTAAATTAATCATAACATCTGAAGATAGGCAACGTCAATTATTTAACGTCAAAAAAATATCACTGATTTAATTTTAAAAGATGTGCCACGGCACCTATCAAGTTTGCATCATTTCCACACATACAAGTTGCGACCTTTGGTCGAGTTAAAAGTAAGGGCACCTTGGTGTATAACTTGTCTAGCTTGTTTTCAAGTTGCTTTATAAAATCTGGTCTTTCGCTGATCGCGCCACCGATTAAAGTAATTTCAGGTGCAAAGACATGCTGGATATTATGCACGCCATATGAGAAGACTGTGTAGAAGTCGTCGATGCATTTTTTAGCGATTTCGTCGCCTTGATCAGCATATTCAAAGACCATTTTACCGTTGATTGTAGTGTGGTCAATATTCTTGAGCTTAGCATAAGCCTTTATCAAGGACAGTGTTGCCCCGTTGGCGCTCCAGATGATCGGAGATCCATCCGCTTCAAAGCCAGTGACGAACATGCCGACTTCTCCTGCGATATGCCCGTGTCCGCTGATTACCTTTCTATCGATGACAACTGCACCGCCAATACCAGAACCACAGACAACAACTGCCAGATTGCGATATTCCTTAGCAGCACCCACCCATAGTTCTGCAAATGCCGCACAATTACCATCGTTTTCAGCAGCATATGGCAACTTGTATTTTTCGCCAAGCATTTTCGCGGGATTTGTGTTTTTAATATAAATCAGGGCCCCTTCACTGAGGGCTTCACTTGTTACCGGATTTGTAACACATGGCTGACTTAGTGCAATGCCAGAAATAGGAGCCAAAGTCTGAGCCCAGTCCACAATTTTATAGAGTATGGCCATAAAATCGTCAAAAGAAGTAATTGGTGTTTTGTGGCTGGTCTTTTCGTGTATTTTCCCCTCAGAATCTACTATTGCAGCCTTAATGGCCGACCCGCCAATATCAATAGCAATATATTTCATGGTTCCCCCTACAGTTCTTCGCCGTTGGTAGCAATCACCCTTTTGTACCAATCGAAGGATTTTTTTGTGGTTCTCTTTAGCGATCCTGTTTCAAAATCTATGTGTACAAAGCCATATCTCTTTTTATAACCGTTTAACCAGCTTAATAAATCTGTGAAGGACCAAGTACAGTATGCTAACAGGTCTACACCCTTGTTGATGGCTTCATCACATGCTATAATATGCTTTCGTAAAAAATCAATTCTGTAATCGTCGTTAATTTCGCCATTTTCGGAAACGACATCATAAGCACCTAAACCGTTTTCGCTAATGAGTATAGGAAGACCGTAGCGGTCGTTCAAAATCTCTAGGCCATATCTAAGGCCATCAGGATCAATCGCCCAATCCCAGTCTGTATACTCGAGATTTGGATTAAAGACTTGCTTGTATAAACCCGGTACACCATTCTCAGATTGAGTGCCCTTTTTTCCTGAGGTATTCATGCCACTGTAGCCTACCCCATCTTCCGGATTATGGGCTATCGTGGCTGTTTGATAGTAGTTGATGCCAATAAAATCAATTAGTTTAGCCGCTTTTGTCATAAGGTTTAAATCTAAATCAGTAATTTCAGGCATAAGACCCGCTTTTGAATAATAAGATACCCCTAAAGTTGGATAATGACCTTTGTTATAGCTGTCTAAATACCATAAAGGACCAGTTACATCAAACATTTCTTTTGCTTTGTGGTCTTCAGGACGATTTGATGCTGGGTATGTTGGTGTATAGGCGATACTCGAACCGATCATGCCATCATAGCCAGCCTCTTTATATGCGATTACGGTTTCAGCATGTGCCAATACCGTATGATGGAAAGTTTTAAGGAATAAGGCTTCGTCTCGTACTCCAGGTGGATGAGCTTTAAGCATATAGCCCAGAGATGTAAATATATTTGGCTCATTCATAACAATCCAGTATTTTACACGATCTGCAAAATGCTCAAAACAAACTTTTGCATATTCAACAAAATCACTGACGATCTGCTTTGATTCCCAGCCCATATATTGATCTTGCAAAGCTTGAGGCAAGTCCCAATGATATAGCGTCACCATTGGTACAATTTCATTTTCAACCAGTAAATCGATCAAGTCGTTATAAAACTTAAGGCCTTCAACGTTTATTGAGCCACGTCCCTCTGGTATGATTCTAGGCCATGAAATTGAAAATCGGTATACTTTAAGTCCCATTTCCTTCATCAAAGCGACATCTTCAGCAAATCTATGATAATGGTCACATGCAATATCACCATTGGTGCCTTCAAATGTTTTTCCAGGTATATGAGCCCATACATCCCAAATAGATGCACCCTTACCACCAGTATTATAAGCACCTTCTATCTGGTAAGCTGCAGATGCTGAACCCCATAAAAAGTCTTTTTTAAATGTCATGACGAACCTCCTTTATTCAGTTTTTGCGTCTGGTAACATTATAAGATAATCAATTGTAAAAAAGATATTGGACGTCTCTACAAATTTTTTTGTGAAATATGTTTAAAGGAGAAGTCGATTTGTCCTTCTCCTTTATCCATGTATATTAGTATTCACTCGTTCTAATGACTGGGTTTTCAAAGTTTGCCCAGCTAATTCTCTGATCTATTTGACGATACATACGATGAGCGACTGGTTTGAAACCACATTTCTCCCAAAATGTAGAGGAAGCGATATTTGTAATCCGCCAATCCGCAATAAAATGCTCATAACCTTGTGCCATATAATGTCTTACAGAATCGTTCATGATAGACTTACCGATGCCGTTACCCATTTCATTTGACCATGTACCTGCTATACTGAGCTCCATTGACTTGTCGGGAATCATGAGGTCTACATCACATGGGAAAAATATCTGAAATGCCTTTGCTACCCCCTCTTGTTCAGCGATATAAATTTCTGCTTCTTCATCATTTACAAGGTCTTTATAGCCTTTCCTAATATCAGCAACGACTTCAGGTAGAGCAACTGCATAAACCGGTGACTGATTTTGATAGGAAAAGATGATATCAGCCATTTTTTCAAGTAGAGCTGCATCTTCGCTTGTGGCATTTCTAATTTTGAGGTCTAAAATGTTCTCAAAAGGTCTATAGTCTTGAAGGTTTAATATGCCATGAACCTGTTCGTATGCAAAACTCAATCTTTGAAAAGCACTTATATAACGTGGATCATCACAAGGCAGGATGGCATAGTGTTTAAATAAGCCATTTAAAAGCCAGACTTTTGAGGCTTCTGTGTATAGCGCCATGATGAATGCTTCATCGACAGTATCGTCAATTGCTATACCTTCA
>NZ_JBVBZF010000330.1:0-3852 GCF_057447755.1 Fusibacter sp.
TAACTAGAGCAAAGCATCTTCTTCTCCTTTAGAAGAAACAAACAATACACTGCTAGGCACTTCACTGATTAAGGTGGATACATAGTTGAAATTATTTGGCATTCCCAAAATATGAAGGTCAGTTTCCATTTGATTGAGATGTTCTCTAAAATTCCCCACGTAGACACTGATTTTAGTATTAGCAGGTAGTCTTGCATCATCGACAAACTTCACCATTTCCTGGTAGGTTTTCTTTTTCTCTTCTTCAGATGCTACAACCCTACAAACTTTTAACTCAGCACTAAAATTTTGAGTCAATTGCAGTGCGCAGAGAATGGCCAAATCGTTATTAGGGCTTTTATCGCGTAACCATAAACAGATCTTTTTCTCCTGTCCTAATCCAAACTTAGGATGGAGCCATAAAGAACAAGTCGATATGTTAATGGACTTAATCTTTTCAAGTATTTGGTTTAACTGATTTCGTTTTTCTTCATCCTCACTTAATGTAAAGAGCACAATGTTTGGTGCGAGAAATGAGCTCTTCATACACTGCAAGGTTGGATAAATAATAGATTCAAAATCATCTGATGTCACAACCGTCTTTTGAACAAAAATACCCTCTTCTCTTAGAGGTCGTAAAATATCATCAATTTTACTTTCTGTCTCTGGCACCATTTGCTTGTCCATAACGGATGACAAATAATACATTCTGCCCGATGGATAGACCAAATTTTGGGTAAACCTTACCAGTCTTTTAAAATCCTCTGGTTTTTCTACTGGAATGACCACAGCAGGCTTCCAAAGTCTCGGATGATATGGCATTGACGATGCCTTTTGAGCTGCCCACTCTGCAATTGAGATGAACACACCACCTCTGACATCTCCCCAAGGTGATGTAAGTGATTTTTTCTTAAGCATGGTATAGATTAAGCTAATGGTCACAAAGGTTACAATTGAAAAAAGTGGATTAATCAAGAACATAACCGCCACACAGCCAAGTGTCCCTATTATTGGAATGAAGATTGGAATTCTCATAACCGGTCTATAGCTGATAACACCTGAAATCTGCTCAAGGAATACAACCAGATTGATCATGCCATAGGTCGTTAAGAAAAACATAGTCAACAACTCAGCCAAACTGTTCAAATTACCTGTAACAATTACAGCCAGCGAAAGAATAGAGGATAATAAAATTGCATTGATCGGCTCATTATTTTCACTTTGTTTGGCCAGTACATGACTAAAGGGCACAACCCTGTTTTCAGCTAAGGCAGCAAGTGTTCTTGGCGCACTGACTAAAGTGGATAGGGCCGAGGATAAAACCGCGCCCATGACGCCAGCAACGACCAATATTTTAACCCTTGCGAGCTTGAAAATAATTGAAGGATCATTTAGTAGCATTTCACCACTAGCTTGATGTGCAAACCAAAAGGCTATAAAGAGGTAAACTGCAAAACCCGTTAAAATTGCTGCAAGTGTCCCCTTAATAATGCTCTTACCTGGATTTTCAAGCTCTCCAGACATGGTTGCACCCGTTAGTATTCCCGTCACGGCTGGAAAAAATATGGCAAATGTCATCCAAAAGTTCCTTAGCTCTCCAATACCTGTGATTGCAATCCCAGAAGGATTTAAATTTTCACCAAAAGCAAAGGATATGATGGATACACCAACTGCCACCAATATCCCATATTGAAGTCTAAATGCCAGTTTAGCACTTTTTAAAGAAATTCCAGTAAGGACAAGCCATGTGACAACGCCTACTACTACGGTTGAATGCGTTGGAAAGAATGAAATCCAAAGTTCACTAAAGCCTGAAATATAAAAGGCAATAGAAATCGTCTGCGAGATGTATAGTGGAATCCCGATAGCGCCACCCATTTCGTGGCCAAGTGATCTTGTTATGATGGCATACGCGCCGCCTGCACCAATCTTGATATTCGTCAACATCGAAGACATGGAAAGTGCAGTGGAAACCGTAATGATATGTGCAAGTACTATAATAATGATTGTGGCAACTAAGCCGACGTTACCAACAATCCATCCCATTCTCAAATACATGATAACGCCTAAAATCGTTAACAATGTGGGGGTGTAAACCCCTTCAAAGGTACCTAGTTTGTTGCCTTTCTCCATATCGCCTCCACTATTGTTTTTTTAAAAATATTTTCGAGCTAAAAATACTTATTCAACATTATATCGCAAAATTTGAAGGAAGGGCATATTTTTTCAAAATTAATCTAAGCATCCCCTATCACAAACATTTTAATTTTCATTATCATGCTTAGATGGTCTCTTTCAACGGTATAATAATTATATATAATTAAGCATTATGCTTTTGGGGAGGCTTTCATGATTAATAAGCTCTTTATATTGTTAACGCCATTTGTGGGGCTTTCAAAAATATTTATTCCTGATCGTAAAGGGGCAGAGGTTGATGATATCCAGGTGTCTAGGGATTCTCTTTTGGTTTATATTAGTGTAATTACATCATTCTTTGCACTGCTATATGCCATGATATCCTACATGATTGATTTTCATTTGGGCATTTGGTTTGAGTTAATTTGTTGGGGATTACTCATACTAAACCTCATATACTTTAAACTAAAAATGAACTATAAGCGATCTGCAAATTTATATATCGCAAACAGCCTCTTCGTTTCCATATTGGGATGCTCCTATTTCACAGGTGGCATACACTCACAAGTGACACCCTGGTTTACTCTAATTGTCATTACAAGCGTTCTTTTGCTTGGGATAGAAATCAATACCCTATTCTGGCTAGCCATAAGCGTCATGATTATGATTACTTATGGCATACTAGATATAATAGGATTAGATGCCCCAGAACTCTATAATACAGAATATACGGGTTTTTTCTTTATGATTTGTACGGCAGGCTTAACAACTATTATCTTTCTGATTGCGGCTGTTTTTGAGTACAATCGACTTAATGCATTAAACGAGGTCATCCTAAAAAATGAAGAGTTAGATCATGCTAAGAGTAAAGCCGAGGAAGCAACTTATGCCAAAAGTATATTTTTGGCTAACATGAGCCATGAAATCAGAACACCTATGAATGCAATTATTGGATTTGCTAATCTGGCGATGAAGACCGATATGACCAGTAAACAGAGAGACTATATCACAAAGATTGAAAATGCCTCTAAACTCATGATGAATCTCCTAAATGACATTCTGGATGTCTCTAAAATCGAAGCCGGAAAATTAGAAATATCAGAACTCGAATTTAACCTTGAGGAAGTCTTTGAAAGTATTTCAAACAATATCGCCCTTAAGGCTGCTGAAAAAGGGATAGAATACATCAACTACATCGAAGGCAATGTCCCAAATTACCTTATTGGAGACCCCTTTAGATTGGGGCAAATTCTCTTAAACCTTGCCACAAACGCCCTTAAATTTACGCATGAAGGCCATATTGCCATGATTGCTCATGTAGATGAAATTACTTCAACAGATTGCATCCTAAGATTTACCGTGGAAGATACCGGTATTGGTATCTCTGAAGACAATATTCACAAGCTTTTTCAATCCTTTACTCAGGCGGATAACTCCATCACCAGAAAATTTGGTGGCACTGGTCTTGGCCTTAGTATTTCTAGAGAGCTCGCTCATAAAATGGGTGGTGACATCACCGTTGAGAGTTCAGAAGGACACGGCAGTGTTTTTACTGTAACTGTGAAAATGAAACTGCAAGCCCTAAAATCTCAAACAACCATTATGGCTACAGAAGCCTTACAAGGCATGAATATCTTAGTAGTAGACGATAACGCCTTAGCCCGTGAGCTCATCTGCGAGCAGCTTAAAGAGATGAAGTTCAATTGTGAATGTGTTGTTTCTGGAGAGTCCGCTATA
>NZ_JBVBZF010000331.1:0-3844 GCF_057447755.1 Fusibacter sp.
AGCATAGTATAGCCTGCTGCCTCTAAAACACTTTTGAAGCCGTTTTCACGGTCCATGGTTGAATTTGTAGCAGTGTTTACACCGACAATACCAATTTTTCCGCTTGTTTTGCCAACTGCTTTAAGCTCTGCAATCATGGTTTCACCTGCAAGAACGCCCGCTTGGTAGTTATTTGTAGAAAGTGTTGCAATTGCAGGCTCATCTGCCGCTGAGTCCACATAGATGATTTTAACACCTTTTGCCTTTGCATTTTTAACCGCTTCGGAAATTGCCTTTGGATCATTTGCTGCCAATAAAATCAAGTCTGCCTTGTCTGCAACAGCATTGTTAACGGCTTCAATTTGTTTTGCATTGTCTTTTACATCTGGTGCATCCCACTTGTAATTCAATCCAAGTGCTTGAGCCATGCTTTTTGCACCTGCATCAACATTTACCCAGTGCTGATCCATTTTGTCCATTGTGATTAAATATACTGTTTTTGCCGGCTCACTTGTCGCTGCCGTTGCGGCTACTTCACTCTTAGAAGAACATCCTGCAAAAGCAAATGCCACGATCACCATAATAAGTACAACTGATAAAATTCGTTTCATGTGTTTACGCCTCCATAAATTATTATTTTAACATGGCACCCTTGCCATGATAAAAACCCTTTATGCCTTACTAAACCACTTTTTAAGATCTACCTTGCCACTTCTAGCAATTCGATCAATCAATACCGAAATGATTACGACGATGCCAATTACTAGATTTCTAAGTGCTAATGGCGCGCCGGCAAATTGAAGTCCATTGTTTAAAACACCCCATATGAAGGCCCCTATGACGGTTCCAAAGAGTAGGCCCTGACCACCCATCGTGCTTACGCCTCCAATTACAGATGCCGCTACAGCGTTGAGCTCATAAGTTGTGCCTGCATTCATGGTCCCCATGCCACTTTGTGCCGTGAGCATTAAGCCCACCACACCTGCCAAGAAGGCACTAAAGACATAAACCTTTGTCTCTGCCAGTATGACGTTAACACCTGAAAGTTTTGCCGCTTCATAGTTACTGCCAATCGCATAGGTGTGTCTTCCTGTTCTTGTTTTGGAAAGGATGAATGTAAAAATGATGAACAGGAATATGCCAATCCAAATCGGATTGTAGAGCCCCAGTGTGCTGCCATAATAAAACAAGTCTTTAAAGCCGTTTGCCGTTTCAGGGATGCCATCTGTATTTAAGTTGCCATTTACAAGCTGTGCAATTCCCCTTGCAATAATCATGGTTCCAAGTGTTGCAATAAAGGCTGGCAACTTTGTTTTTGATACGAGTAACCCGTTTACTATACCAACGATTAAACAAGCAATTATCGTTATTATAGAAGCCAATACTGGGTTCATTTGTGCCGCTGTCATCAAGGTGGCAGAGATCATACAGGACATACCAGCTACAGACCCTATTGATAAATCAATGCCACCCGTTATAAGAACAAAGGATTGTCCCATACCAATAATCATAATCGGAACCACCTGTCTGAGTAGGTTTGTGGTATTATCTACTGAGAAAAACGATGGATTAATCACACCAAATATAATCGACATGATTATCAATGCGATGGATACAGAGATCACCTGCCCCATCCCTCTAATTGAAAGTACCTGTTTTAAAAATTTATTTTGCATTATTCTCTCTCCATCCATTAATTATACTTAGTAGCATATCGCATGATTTCATCCTGTGTCGTTTCCTGAGTCTTCAAATTTCCTGTAATCCTACCATTACACATTACCAAAATTCGATCACTCATTCCCATAACCTCTGGCATTTCAGATGAAACGTAAATAACGCCAATACCCTTTTCTTTAAGTGCATTCATGATATTGTAGATTTCAACCTTAGCAGCGACGTCAATACCTCTTGTAGGCTCATCGAATATGACAACCTCAGCATGTCGAACCATCCATTTACCGACGACTATTTTTTGTTGATTCCCACCAGACAGATTTTTTGTGATCTGGTCTGGCGAAGGGGTTTTTATTTTCAAACTATTGATCGCTTCTCTTGTAAGTTCATTTTCTTTTTTACGATTAACAATCCCTAAAGCCGAACAGGTCTGATCAAGATTTGCAAGACCAATATTTTCTCGTATGGAAAGTTTGGTGCAAAGACCTTCTTTTTTGCGATCTTCAGGTCCTAAAACGATGCCGTTTTGTATTGCATCTTTTGGTGATTTAATTTTTAATAGGCTGCCATGTAGTATAATTTCGCCACTTTCAATTGCTTCGGCACCAAATATGGCTCTGACAAGCTCAGTTCTCCCTGCACCCATCAAACCTGCGATGCCGACGATTTCACCCTTGTAAAGATCAAAGGAAACATCCTTGACGATTCCTGAACTTAAATTTTTGACTTGGAGAATTTTATCGCCTCTTTGGCAAGATACCGAAGGAAACTTATCCTTAATTTCTCTGCCGACCATAAAAGAGATGATTTCATTGATTGAGGTCTCTTTAAATGGCTTTGTCGTAATATAGCGTCCATCTCTGAAGATCGAAACTCTATCGGTTATTTTTTCAAGTTCTTCAAGCCTATGAGAGATATATATTATGGCGCATCCGTTTGATTTTAATTGATGTATCATTTCAAAGAGTTCTGTTATTTCCCGATCAGAAAGTGCCGATGTGGGCTCATCCATGATTAATATTCTGGCATTTGTTGAAAGTGCTTTTGCAATTTCCACCATTTGTTGCTTTGAGACGGGAAGCTTCTTTAACAATAGGTCCGGTTGTATATTCATTTTCAAAGAAGAAAGTATGGCCTTTGCATCCTCGTTCATCTCCTTTTGGCTCAAGTAGCCAAATTTACTCTTTTCCCTGCCTAAAAACATATTTTCAGCCACGGTCAAGTCTTGGCACATGTTTAGTTCTTGATGAATAATTGCAATGCCGAGCTCTTGTGCTTTTTTAGGTGTCAAATCGCCTACATCTTCACCATCAATAAAATATTGACCTTCGTCCCTTTGATAAATACCACTGATGATTTTCATCAAGGTTGATTTTCCTGCACCATTTTCACCTAGCAAGGCATGTACCTCACCTTTTTTTAGATTAAATGAGACCTGATCTAACGCTTTTACTCCTGGGAAGGACTTGGAAATTCCCTCTAATGTCAATAAATACTCAGACACCTCTGCGCCTCCTCGATAATACTTTGATTTGATTCTATTTTATCAAAACAAAAAGCCCTCTTCTAAGGGCATTTTTTTGAATATAAGGTGTATTATTTCGAAGTTATGACAATTTTTGTCCCACTTTGATTGAGTTCAGAAAGATTTGAGGTCAATGCTAAAATTGAAATTCCTCGATCTAATAAAAGCTGTATATGCTTTGCTGTGGTCTCTCTAAGTTCAACATCTATTGAACTAAAAGGGCGCATACAAACAACGAGCTTCGGATGATATAAATGCCATTTTAAATAGGCAAGCTTCTGCTTGGTATAAACTGACAGCTCGTCTGTATACATGAGTAGTTCATCGCCTTCAAAAAACTTGCCGTATTCTTCTAGGCAACTATTTCTAAAGCGATTTTTTAACCAAAAGTGCTTTGTTTTTTGCTCTGATGCGAAACACAAGTTATCAATAGCCTTTAAGTTAGAAAAGAGGAGCTTATCCGTTGGCATCTCAGGCATAAAGGCAATGCCCTGTCTTAACCCATGTGATGCTTTAAAGGGTTTGTCTCCAATTTTAATTAGGCCGTGTGTCAAGGGCTCATTCCCTGTGATGATGTTGGCAAGACTCTCAATAGCACTTCCTTCTGAGTCGAGAAGTGTGATTAACTCACCCTGTTTAATTTTAAAGCTTATTGGATAAAAA
>NZ_JBVBZF010000332.1:0-3828 GCF_057447755.1 Fusibacter sp.
CATGGAATAAGGCAAGGTGATAAAATATGAGTTGGTCCAGCCAAGCGCCACAAAGACTCTATAAATTGGACCCACGACAATCATCTGCGGAAACATACTCGTCCCTAAAATGACCGCTAGAAGGACCTTTTTGAATCTAAAGTGTAGTCTGGCGATGGCATAGGCGCAAAAAGAGGCAATCACAGTCACATATGCCGTCGTGATAGAAGCGATGATTAAGCTGTTCTTAAGTGTATTTAAAATATGTGCCTTAAAAAGCGCTTGATAATGCTCTAGGGTTGAGTTGTCGGAAAAGACTTTCATAGCCTCTGATCCCCATATTTCACTCTCCGGTTTAATGGAGGTAATGGCTACCCATATGAATGGGAAGACGATAATTAGGAGATAGAGCATTATTGCAGCCACTAGAAGTCTCTCTGTTTTTTTAGTACGCATAAGCCCTCCCTAATCTCCGATTAATTGAACATCTAAAAGCTTGATATAAGCAAATGAGATGAGACCGACAGTTATTGCCATAATAAGGACCATTGCAGACCCATAACCAAATCTCGTCTGTGCGAACATGACCTTGTAGGCGTAAACAGACAAGGATTCTGTTGTACCTCCGGGACCACCACCTGTTAGGACATAGATGAGGTCAAAGACCCTAAAGGCATCCAAGGTCCTAAAGAGGAGGGCTACGAAAATGGAGGGTTTTAATAAGGGCAATGTAATGTACCTAAATTGCTGAAGTTTGGTTGCCCCATCTAGTGACGAGGATTCGTAAAGTGAACCCGAAATGACTTGAAGTCCTGCCAATAACAGCAAGGCCATATAAGGCGTGGTCTTCCAAACATCCGCCAATATTATAGCGCCAAGTGCCCCTTTAGCAGACAGCAAAAGGGCTGTTGGGTCTTCTATTAGACCCACTGTTGAAAAGGCATGTGCCACAATACCACTTGAGCCGTTATAGAGATAGGACCACATAAGGGCCGCAACAGACGTCGGAATTGCCCAAGGAATCAGGGAAATGGTTCTGATCATGCCCCTCCCCTTCATGGCCTTATTCATGACCATTGCAAGTGACATACCCAGTATCAATTCAAAGAAGACTGAGATAATCGTAAAGATCAAGGTTACCATCAAGGTATACTGAACGCGTTTGTCAGTAATGACCTGCTTAAAGTTGCCCATGCCGATGAAATTGCTTTCGATGACACATGTATCGAGCTCTGAAGCCACTGCAAGCATGTCTTCCTTTGAATAATAGTCATCTTCAAAATCATATACATCCTCAAGGCCTTCAATCAGTGCTTTATTTTGAGTCTTTAGCCAAGCCTCTTGATCCTTGCTTATTTTAAAAACGGCACTTGTCTTTCCCTTTAAAATCGTATCTGTCATATGCGCTTGGTAGTCATCGACCATGCCCCTTACTCGATTAATCTGGGCAAGGGTCTCCGGTTTTTTAACGACGCTCTCCTCAATGTCCAAATAGTAGTCAATATATTCAATGGTTTCTTGATATAAGGTGCCGTTATAATTTGTGCTTGTATATAAACCCGATTTGGTTTGATCGTTGAGTTGAAAGTCATAAAAGGCATACTTAAGTGATTCAAAAATTGGCATTATAGAAAAGAGAATAATAAATATAATTGCTGGTAATATCAATAAGTATGCAATGCTTTTATCCATAAATTTTGTGATATTTTTCATATGAACCCCTTATAAAAAAGGTGCTGTCCGCATAGAGTGTCCAGCACCTTTCAATTTTTATTGCCATAACTTATTGTGCTAATTGAGCCTCAATTGCCTCAACTGCAGCATCTAAATCTGAATTGCCAGATAAGAACTCATGTGCCTTAATTTGAATCGTATCCGAAACTTCTGAGTAATTCGCAACAACAGGTCTTGCGATTGTTGTAGCAAGTGCATTTGAGAAGCCTTGGTTTGTTAAAAGTGCATTTGATGCAAGCACATCTGCATCTGATAACAATGCGTTAAATCCAGGCATGTAGCTTCCCACTGTTGCGTTGATTTTTTGTCCAACAGGACCAGCGATAAAGGCAAGGAATGCTTCTGCACCTTCTTGGTTTTGTGAGTTAGAGTTGATGCCTAAGATCCAACCACCTACAGTGCCACCTTCTGGCAGTGGTGCATAACCCACTTGGTCAATTTTGACATTGTATTCACCACTTGCTGCCATACCATTTACATAAGGCCAGTTTCTAGCAAATACGGATTCGCCGTTTAAGAATGCGTTGTGTGTTTCACCCTCAGTGTAAGTTAAAATATCGTCTGGTGTTGCTTTAGATGCCACAAAAGCTGCCATGGTTTCAAGACCGCCTTTAACATCTTGCCAGTTGTTTGTAAATTCGTTTAAGTTACATGTTAACCCCTCGTATTGCTTTGATTGGTAAACATGGCCGTATTTAGTATCACCTTGGCCTTGATATTTTTCAGCAAATGCTAAAAGTTCTGTCCAAGAATAATCGCCTGACTCTAATTTTGCGGCGTCCTCTGCTGACACGATGTCTTTTCTGTAGTATAAGAACCCTAAGTCAGAGAAGTATGGCAGTACATAGTTTTTACCCTTGTATTTACCTGATGCCATAGAACCTGAGTTAAAATCTGTTGGCATCCAGCCATTATTTTTAATGAGCTCATCGATTGGTCTTAAGTATCCAGCAGCTGCGAACTCACCTGCCCAAACAACGTCCATAGAAATAACATCATATTCCCCTGATTTACTTGAAAGCGAATTGATCAATTGATCATGCATGTTGCCTGAATCATTTGTCATGACCACAGCTTCCACTGTATAAAGGTCATTTGATGCATTAAATGCTTCTACGATTTGGTTAAGTGCATCCGTTGAATCTGCTTGAACCGCAAATTTGACAACTGTTTTTTCAACCGCTGGCGTCGTTTCCTCTGTAGCTTCTTGTACTGGTGCAGTTTCTTGTGCCGGTGTAGGCTCAGTTTGCTTGCTTTGGCAACCCGTTCCCATGGCTAAGATCATTGTAAATACCATAAGTAAAGCTAAAACTCTTTTCATGATTTACCCCCTTGAATTTTATAGACAATCGTCTAAGATCATATGCCTTAATGATTATGTGCATACAATATTGACAGTATAAATGACTTTAAGATACACTATAGGTAAAATATTTAGTTTTATGACAATATATTTATTCGATAGGGGGAAGTGTCACAATTTTTCGGACAATTATCCCACAAAAGGAAGTCTATTATGCAAACCAATCAGAATATGATTCTCAATAAAATCAGTCAATATGCGGCATTTTATAAGCACCCTTCCTATTATTTGGAACGTAAGCTCATCAATGCGCTACAAAGAGGCCTTGAACAAGAAGCCATCACCAGTCTCAATGCCATTAATCAACTAGAACGCGCTAAACTAGCAGATTCTCCCCTAAGATCCACTAAAAATTCTTTGATTGGCTCATGCACCCTCTTTACCCGTGCGGCTATTGAAGCCAATGTGCCCCCGGAGGAGGCCTTCTCAAGATCAGATGTGCATATTTGGGAAATAGAGCGATTTGCCCATTTAAAGTCCCTTCAAAAATATGAATACACCATGCTTGAAGATTATATGAACCTCATCAAACAATATCGAATCCTAGATTATTCACAGCTCACCATGAAAGTGATTGAATACATTCATGAAAATATCACAGAGGCCATCAAACTAGACGACTTGGCTTTTGCCATCAATAAGAACAAGTCTTATTTATGCGTCCACTTCAAGCAGGAGGTCGGCATGAGCATCATGGATTACGTTGCCATGCACAAGGCTGAAGAATCCAAATACTTTTTAAAATATGCCAA
>NZ_JBVBZF010000333.1:0-3807 GCF_057447755.1 Fusibacter sp.
GCAAGTTTGATCAATGTTGCAATTATTGGCTTTATTAATATTTACCTTATGCACAGGTATCGCCTGAAGATCAATGGTGTTCTAATAGCAGCATTTTTCACTTTGATTGGTTTCTCATTTTTCGGTAAAAACATTTATAATATCATGCCCATATACATTGGCGGTTATTTGTATACCAAATATCAAAAGATTTCATTTAAGGACATTATTGTAGTCATTATGTTTGGCACGGCATTGGCACCTATGATAAGTGAAATCAGCTTTTCTGGTATTATGCCTCCCTTCTTTGCACTTGTAACTGCATTTGTTGTTGGAATATTCATAGGCTTTGTAATTGTGCCCTTATCTTCTCATATGTTAAAATTTCATGATGGCTATAACCTTTATAATATCGGTTTCACGTCAGGCATTATTGGGACAGTGCTAACAAGTGTCTTAAGAAGCTTTGGGATTACAGTGGCACCTGTGAGTATCATATCGACAGAGAATTACGGCATTTTGATTTTGCTGGTTGTCAGCATCCTTTTAGGACTCATGGTTGCCGGGATCTATATCAACAAAAATGCCTTGTTAAAATTGCCTGATGTCTTAAAATATAAAGGGCGATTAATCACAGATTTTACCCATCTAGTAGGCTATGGGACCACTTTTGTAAACATGTCCTTGCTAGGGATTTTGAGCCTAAGTTATGTCTTGATCATAGGGGGTGTTGTCAATGGGCCTGTTTTAGCAGGGATTTTTACTGTGATAGGCTTTGGCGCTTTTGGTAAGCACCTTAAAAATGCATTGCCTGTTGCACTTGGCGTTATTGTAACAGCAGTCTTATTCGGTTATGATTTAAGTTCAACAGGTATTATAATTTCAGTATTGTTTTCCACAACACTGGCACCTATTGCTGGTACTTATGGCCCCCTTATGGGATTTGTTGCAGGTATGATTCATATGGTCCTCGTCACCAATGTCGGCGTTATACATGGGGGGATAAACCTCTATAACAATGGCTTCTCGGGTGGTATCGTAGCTGGCGTTTTAATTCCTGTGGTGGATGCATTTAGAAAGGAGTAAAATATGCAACATGAAGTGAAAAAAGTAGCCTTGATTATCAATGAGATCATCACGATGGAGTTATTGGATGGGGCTGAGGATATTGATGTTAATATAAAAAGAGAGGGTGGCCTTTCCAAGGTGCATATCATCTACCACAACTGTGGCTACACCAGCCAGTTTATTGAAAAAATCAACTACAATTTAAATACTCAAAGACAGAATGAAGTTGAGGGATACTATTGGCAACTGGCAGGGGATGACAATAACGGAGATGAGCTCTACTTGGTTGGGGCAATGATAGATGACGCTCAAGTGGAGCTCATAAATAAGGACCTCCACATTAGATTTACCAGAAAGAAGTAATTCGGCAAATATTGATATTAAAATTGGGTATGAATACATTTAAACATCAAGCGCTTAAGGTGTTTCTTTAAAAATAATCCTAATACTGAGGTCATCATATGTTTACAAGAAAAACAAAAGCCAAAGGCAAAGCCTATAATTCATCGTCTTTAAATCGAATTATATTGATGATGGTCACTGGTGCGATACTGATTCAAGGCATGATTTGGTTAGTGGACAGTATCTACCTATTCAAGTCTAAAATTGAAGATGTTAAGGAAATTCAGACCGACTACATCAAGGCGGAGCTTAAGGAGCGTGTGGCCTCTGTTATAGATTATTCTAATTATAGGAGTCTTGAAACGGAGACTTTTTTAAGAGAGACCTTACATAGCAGGACCTACGAAGCTTATGCTTTGATGCAGAATATATATGAAAATAATAAAGCGACTAAATCCAAAGAAGAAATTACAAATATGATCAAGGATGCCTTGCGTGAGATAAGGTTCAATGAAGGACGTGGCTATTATTTTATTGATACTCTAGAGGGTGATGTTATCCTATATCCGGTTTACTCTGAGAGCGAGGGACTCAACCTAATTGATCTCCAAGATGACGATGGCAACTATGTAATGCAGGATGAAATCCAGCTGGTCCAAACGTCTGGAGAGGGGTATATCGAAGGATTTTGGAAGAATCCAAACGCAGGGGATGACAAAACCTACAAGAAGATTACCTTTGTAAAGAAGTTTGAACCCTACGGATGGTATCTAGGGTGTGGCGATTATTTGGATGAGATTACAAAAGACATCCAAAAGGAAATTTTAGCATATGTGGACAGCATCCAATATGGTGAAGACAATGAGCAATATGTGTTTTTACATGACTACAAGGGTGTAGAACTTGCAAATGGTGTTTATCCTGAACTTGTGGGAAATAATTACTATGAACTAGAGGACATTAACGGCGCAAAGGTATATCAAGAGCAGATAAAACTGTGTGTTGAGTCAGGTGGCGGTTATTTAACCCATTATTGGCCCAATGCAGATGGACGAGGTTTTTATAAAAAGTTGACCTATGTGGCACCTCTTCCCAAGTGGAACTGGGTAATTGGAACAGGCCTTGATGTATCTGACTTAGAACTCATGATTTACAACAGAGAAATGGCGCTCAGACAATTTATTTGGCAAAGGGTATTGATCATCTTAGGGGTATTAACCTTGCTTGTGATTGCTTCAATGTTCTATGTAAGAGGCCTCATGGCTAAGATTAAAAAGAATTTCAGCGTATTCAGAGACTACATGATTTCAGCGAGAATGAAACTTATCAAAATAGATGTGGATGCACTGGACTATGTGGATTTTTCTGAACTTGCAGAAGTGACCAATTCCATGACGGAAAGAATTAATCAACTCTTGCATTATGATGAGTTAACAGGAATTTTTAATAGAAGGTATATTATGGATACCTTTGACAAGGTCTTGCAAAAATCACCAAAAGAAACGGGAATCATCGTATTTGACATCGATTATTTTAAAAAAGTAAACGATCAATTTGGCCATGAGGTTGGAGACCAGACCTTGTTAATCATCGCATCTACCATTAAAGATAATCTACCTCAAGAGGCATTTGTCGGTAGGTTTGGAGGAGAGGAGTTTATAGTTGTCCTTCCCAAAGTATCCATAGAAAAAACCGTCCAGGTGGCAGAAGAAATTCGTAAAAGCATTGAAAACCTTGAAATAGAGCCATTACAAGGAAATGTGACCATCAGTGGTGGTGTGGCTCATTCAAGTCAGTGGGAAAAGGATGACCTGTTCAAGCAGGCCGATAAAAAACTCTATCAGGCAAAAGAATTAGGGCGTAATCGGATTGAATATTAGTTAAAATTAAGGAGGCGAGGAATGTGACCATGAAAACAGCAAAAGTTTTCACTTGGATAGGTCTGTTGGCAATGACTGGGGGCCTTTTAAACGGTTTTATGAATGGCGATTTCTTTGTAGATGGCCAAAAACTCTTTGATAATCCATGGGGAATCATGTCTTTGATCGATTTATATGTAGGCTTTACACTTTTCTCCTTATGGATATTTCACAGAGAACAGAAAAAATCATTTGCTGTGATGTGGACGGTTCTAATGATGATCCTTGGCTTCTTTACAGCCTGTATATATGTTTTGATTACCCTCTATACGAGCAATGACAACTGGAATCAATTCTTCCATGGTGACAAAAAAGTGTGATTATATCAAAAATATTTCCATAGAGGACTAATAAAATTTGCGACTTGAAAACAAGTCGCTTTTTTTTATATAGATTTTTAGTTATCATCCAGCTCAGAGCAAGAATGTTCAACTTGCGAAGAGCGGTCGTAGGTCTCAATCGTAGATAATAGGACCTGCTATGTCCATTCAATATGCTA
>NZ_JBVBZF010000334.1:0-3806 GCF_057447755.1 Fusibacter sp.
ATTCCTGGTCTTGGGATGGTCATAGATGCCATAGAAGCTGGTATAGCTGTTTACAAAATTATAAAAGCAGATCGAGCAAGAGTCAGAATGAACGACAGTCGTAGACTTTTCAAAGAAAAGTATATGAACAGACCTATTGAATCGGAGGGCGAAACTCAGGGCAAATCTATGGTCAAAAAAATAGGCCGATTTAATGTCAGAAGACTTTGGAAGAAGACGGATATCACTGTCGATGAAGAAACCATGAAGGCTCGCCGCGATGAATTGAGAGCAAAGGATAGTCTTACAGATTCTGAAAAGGAAGAATTAAAAGACATTACTAAGTTTTTAATTCAAGATCGTTTAAGAAGAGGTAATCGAAACAAAGAGATAAAAGGTGCGGGTACTATCGTCACGAAACTTGTGGCAATCACAGGTAAAATTGCCGCCTTAATTGGAACCTTTGGTGGTAGTCTTGTTGCTGAAAGTATTGCTGGTGGTATAGATTTTGCACTTGACTCAGTTGATGTTGCATCTACTGTTGGTGGTGGTATTATGGGCGCTTACCAAGGTAGAGGCGGAAGAGACAAAGGGTCTCAATACACACAATATTTAATGGAAGTAATCGGTGGCTTACCAGATACCTATGATGCACCAGAGGATAAATCTGAATATGCAGAAACCAAAGATATGGTGGATGCAACTGGTGTTGATTCAGGCAAACTCGATAAAGCCGCCACACAGGCAAAAACGGCTGCAAGCGATTCTGATAAAAAGAAGGGCAAGGCCAATGCCTATAAAATGTTTATAAAACTCTTTGAAGGATAGAGATCAAGAATAGAAAGGATGGCTAACTATGGCAATCGATCATGAAAAACTCGCACTCAAGAAAATTCAATACTTACACGAAAAATTTGCAGAAATTGAGGTCAAAACTAAAGTTCTTGAAAAAAATCAGCTGTTAGAAATGAGCACATTATTGGTATCTGCAGAAAAGGATTATAAAGGCAGAGAACAACTGATCAATCTTGCTTATCTAATGGAGCTTTCAGAGGAAGAAACCAATATTTTGCTACTTCAGTTTTTTACTGAATTGCCAGTTGAAGTGGCAGAAACTCAAATCCCTTTGATTGAGACACTGGTCTCATTTATTAATACGAGAATGCCAATCGGTCATTTTGGACTTCAGAACAACAAGGTCCATTATCGCTACGTCATGGTTGATACCAAGGATTCGGTTGATCATGCAATGCAAACGATTGAAACATTCTTCATGTATGTGGATATTTTGGACATCTTCCAAGAATCCATAGAAGATGTCATTCTAGGAAATATGACTTTAGAGACTTTGAAAACTAAGTTTTAAGATCGCACTATATTTTTAAACTACCGAGCAATCAACAACCATAAATAATTGAATAAGTAGGTTACAAAAGGAGTTGATTAAATGTCGGTGGATGACAAATTATTAGATCAAAAAGAAGACGAAATAGAAGAAGAAAAAGAGGAGGATAGTAAAAAAAGCACTGAGAGTGATGCGAATGGCTCTGGTGATAATCCAGATGATGATTCAGGGCAGGATAAAGCGAGTAATAGCTATAAAGTCGGCGAGGAATCAAATTCAAAGAAAAAAGGAAAAGATAAAAAAGCACCAAAAGAAAAAGTTCCCGAGATCAAGAAATCAAAATTTGATACTTTAAATGATGAAACTCGAAAAAATATTGAAAAGACAAAAAATGAAGATTTAGAAGGTTTGAGAATTCTACACAATATTTTCCATGATTATGTTATCGGAGAAGAAATAAAATTTCTTGTTACTGAAAAGACTGAAAATAAAGAACCGAAAAAGAAAAAAAAGAAGGATAAAAAGACTAAAGGTAAAAAAGATGAAAAATCAATTGAAGTCACTACGGAAAAAGTTGATGAAGAATCAAATGATGAGTCGGCTAAAGACAATGTAGATGCATCTCCAGAGGAACTGAAACAAGGTGATGACGAATCATCTGAAAATTCGATTGCAGCAGCAATTTCATTAGAGGCTGATTTAGCAGATTTTACAAATGGGCAAGGTATAGCAGGTGCTGCTATAGAGGCAATTCGGCTTTCAGAAGAAGCATATGGTACAGCTGCAAAAGAAGAACCAGAAGAAACTAAAGATTCGAATGATGAAAATGCATCAGAAGGTGAAACTGAAAAATCAGGTAATGCTAATGATGAGAAGGCTGCTAAATTTAATAGTATTGTTGATATTTTTGATGGTTATGGAGATACTGCACTAAGTATTATTGGCTTGATCCCAGGTTTTGATATTGTCGTAGGTGCTATAAAAGCGATTACGAATGCCAGAAAAGCACATAAAGCAAATGAAAATAGGGTTAAAATGAATGATTATCGAAGGCTGTTTAAAGAAAAATATTTGAAAAAATCATTTGAAGCGGATAAAAAAGGTGACAATAAATCTGATAACGCATCAGATGATAAAGCAGCAGACAAGAAAGCTAGTAAGCCTAATACTAAATCGATGGTGCAAAAGAGTAGCCGTCTTAAATTTTGGAAGAAGACGGATTTAACCGTAGACCAAAAAACAATGAGCGAAAGACTTGAACAATTAAAAAGTGAGCCCGTTCAGGATGCTGATGTTAAAGAAGAAATACAAGACATTCAGAAATTTTTAATAGAGGACAAACTTAGAAAAGTCAATCGCAATAGCAGAGCCATAAGTGGCGCTAAGATGGTATTAAGTATAATACCTCTGCTTGGAGGTTTAAATGATTTAATTTCAAAATATGGTGGAAACATTAGTGGAAAAAACTTGATTAAACATGCTGGATCAAAGAGCAAAGAAGAATATGCAAAGGATGCGGCAAAATTATCGGCATTGGAGGCTGGGACTAAAGTCATTAAAAAGACAAGAGAAGATAAAGCAAAAGCAAGCGATTATACCAATCATCTATTGGAGATCATTGCTGGCTTACCTGATTCTTACCAGGATTTGGCGGATAAGTTTAAGTATGTTGAAACCAAAGATATAATTGATTCCACTGGTGTTAACTCTAAAAAGCTTTTGAGAATTGCAAATTATGTTCAAACGGCCTCAAAAGCAGATAATAAGAATAAAGGACTAGCCGAAGCTTACAAAATGTTTATTGAAAAATTCAAGTAACTATTAATGATAATGTGAGGATTGAAATATGATGCTGGTTAAGGATCAATATGTACTGAATAATATCAGATACCTGCATAAAAAATTTGCAGATTATGAATTTCAATCCGCATTTTTTGAAAAAGATCATGTTTTAGATAAGAGTACTTTAATCGTTTATGCAGATCAAGATTTTAAAAAAAGAGAACGATTGGTCAGTATTTCTTATCTGCTCAATCAAAACAAGGACAAAACAAATGTATTGTTGCTTCAGCTTTACACAGAATTACCTGTTGAAATTGGAGCAACCCAAATCCCTTTAGCTGAGACAATTGTCTCATTTATCAATACAAGGATGCCATTAGGACACTTTGGCATCCTAAATAACAAAGTGCATTATCGTTATGTCATGATTGATTCAAAAGTTTCTCATGACCATGCACTACAAACGATTGATACTTTCACAGCCTATGTGAGTATTTTAAAGCATTTTCACGAAGCCATTGAAAGTACCATTCAAGGTAAAATGACGTTAGATACTTTAAAGTCAACATTCTAAATAACCAATATTGAAAGGAGGAACTGGTGAGATTTTGATCATCACCAGGACAAATTATGGCAGAATATTTATCTCCCGGTGTTTACGTGGAAGAATTTGAAAGTGGTCCTCGTCCTATGGAAGGTG
>NZ_JBVBZF010000335.1:0-3778 GCF_057447755.1 Fusibacter sp.
AGCTTATCATGCATCTCCATGAGTTCCTTTACTTCAGTGGAGAGATTTTTTAGTTCTTCTATAATTTCCACATCAACGCCAAGCTTAAAGGATGTGATAATACCAAGCTCTGAACCAATAACATGTGCTTCGATATCATTCTTACATGATATTTCACCACCAACAATTAAACCCTTTTTACCTTTTACAGTAATCTTACCATCACACTTTACATTGCTGTTCATAATGGCTCCGGTTTCAATATCGCCCCTGCAAGTTACATTACAGCTGTTTACAAAGTTGGATGTCAAGTTGCCACCACAGTAAATTTCTGCATTGTCTCGACCCTGGATACCTCTTGAAATGACTACATCGCCACTTGCTTTGACATTGGCACCCTCTACCACGCCGTTGATCACTAGATCACCATCGCAATCGACCTCATATCCATCTGTTACGTTCCCATGGATAATGACTTGACCATGAAACTTGATATTACCAGTTTCGACACCGATATCTTTATTAATCTCCAAGACTCTAATAACAGATATTTTGTCGTTTTCAACAAGAATCGAACCATCACACTCAGAGATAACGGAAAGCCCATCAGGTGAAATCTTGACATTCTTGCCAATTTTAAAAGCGACATCCTTGCCATCCTTGCCTCTGATGACTTTACCTGTAACAGTAGTACCACTTTTGCCTTTGGTCGCAGGTGTCTTGACTGCAAGGACTTCATTCTCTTTAATAACTTCAACATAACCTAAATTTTTAAAGTCCACTCTACCGTCTTCTAATATCTGCGGCTTCACTTTATGGTCTTTACCATATATGAACTCAATACTTGCGTCCATGCCATTTTCGTGCGGTATACCTTCTGCAACAACTTCATTGAAAACCGATTTTTGATTCTTGCAAATTGCTTCAATGATATTAAACTTTAATCCATAGACTACATTTTTATCCTTTAGGATCTTAATAATTTCATCAGGTTTTACCACAAGGTCCGGTTTTAGAAATTCAATGGACAATAATGCCTTGTAATAATCGTCTGAGATCTTAACTGCTATGTCAAATTTGGATGCATTCTGTTCGCTCATATTTCCCCCTTAATTACTTTAGCTTATAATATATATATCGGCATTAATTTAAAATTTATTATCATTATTATTATACAATAAATTAAAGCATAATACAAAATCACAGTTTCCTGTGATTTATACTATTTCTTCCAATGTAATTTTCAGCTTTGAAATTGCCTTTGTGTGAATTTGAGATACACGAGATTCAGAAATCGAAAGGACCTCTGCAATTTCTTTGTATGTAAGCTCTGAGTAATAGTATAATTGAAGGACCATCATTTCCTTTTCAGGCAATTTCCCAATAATCTGGGTCAATATTGACTTCATTTCTTCATCAACAAATTTTTCTTCTGGTTGAAATTCAATGTTTCTTGATTTTATATCAAAATTTGAATTATCATCTATTTTTTCTTCCAAAGAGACAATGGAATAAGTTGTAACTTCACCGAGGAGCTTGCTATATTCATCAAGTGATAAGCCCATTTCATCTGCAATTAGTTCATCAGATACGTCAAATCCATATATCTTTTGTAGCTTGCCAATGGCTTCCTCTATCTTTTTATATTTTTGTCTTGTACTTCTAGGAATCCAATCCATGTGTCTTATCTGGTCGATAATCGCACCACGAATTCTAATATTGGCATATGTTTCAAATTTGATGTTTTTAGTATGGTCAAACTTTTCAATGGCATCGATTAAGCCAATGACACCATACCCTAACAAATCATCAAACTCCACATGAGCATTATAATTGTTAAATAAACGGCCAGCGATTATTTTGACTAAAGGGACATAATTAATGATGAGTTCGTCTTTTGCTTCTCTACTATTTTTCTCTTTGTAGTTTATCCATAATTGTTCGTTAGTCATTAAACCACCTTCAAAAGTACCTTTTTGTTATGATCTAAAGCTTATAATTCCTTGATGCCTTTACCAGCTGTTTTAATCAATAATTTTCCATCTTCACTATAAAATTCTATCGTTCGGCCGAAGTTACCCCCGGTTTCATCAGCCTTAATGGGAATCCCCATGTCTTTAAGAATCTCTCTTACGGCTTCTGCATTCCGTTCACCAATTTTCATCGCATCATTTTGAGACGAAAAGGAGAACATTTGAGCGCCACCTGCAATCTTTGCATAAAAGCGATTTTTTCTAGCGCCTTTACTCTCCATTTGCTTGATGAGCTCTACTATCGCAGTATCAGCAAATTTTGCCACATTTTCATTTTTTCGTATTGCTTTACTTGAAGGTAGCATTATGTGAGCCATGCCAGTCACTTTGGTCAAGGGATCATAAAGACAAATACCAACACACGACCCTAATCCAAGGGTCGTGAGTGCATTCGGGTAATCAGCTACTTTCAAGTCAGCCATGCCAACCTTAATCATTGTACTCATAGCGCAACCCCTAAACTGCCAAGTAAGACTTCATATGATTCCATATCTGGGATTAAGAAGAAATACCCGTCAACTTTTTTTGCTTCCTGTGTTTCTATAAATTCATTTTGTATAATCAAAACATTATCACTCATCTGACCGAAATGAATTGCAGGAACGCTTAAAATAGCGCCTGCCATATCAATCGCAAGTGCAGGAACAGAAATTGTAATCTTTAAGTTAGTAAGTCCTGATAAAGATGAAATATAAGCACCTGAAAGGATGTTACCAATTTCTTGAAGTGCAGAGATTGTGAATTCATCAAATTCAGAATTATCTCTAGGCATTAAAAGGTTAACCAGGTTCATTGCTGAGACCTGATCCAAAACAAACATGATGCTGCCTGTGATATCACCTTCCACCTTAAAGAAGATACCACATACAACGTTTTCAGGACCACCAAGAATCTCCGGAACTTCATCAAATTCCAAAATTTTTACAACTGGTACTTTCATGTCCACTTTTTTATCAATCATCTTAGCAAGAGATGTCGCCGCATTTCCTGCACCAATGTTACCAATTTCTCTCAGTACATCTAATATTAAATTATTATCAAGATTTAAGCGATCTGACATTATGCCCCCTATATTTTATACTTCAATATTAAGAACTTTGAAAAGGTCTATCAGCATAATGATTCTTCCGTTCTTTTTACCAATATTCTTAATAAATTCATTATCTACATCTTTCTTTACATTTGGTGCAGCGTCGATATCATCTTCAGAAATCTGAAGCACTTCTGACGAAGAATCTACCAACATACCAATTTTCATTTCGTCGAGATTAATGATGATGATTCTAGACTCATCGCTTGCTGCCTTAGGTTCAAGGCCAAAACGAATTCTTAAATCTACCACAGGCACGATGATGCCTCTTAAATTTACAACACCTTTTACATATGGTGATGAGTATGGCACTCTTGTAATGGGCAATACCTTTTCTATATTTTCTACGTTGTTAATATCGATTCCATAGTACTCTTGATTGAGTCTAAAGGTTACAAATTCTTTCATTTCACTCATTAATATCCCCCCTTACTAGAATAATTGATTTGGATCAACGATCAAGGCAACGCTACCATTACCTAAAATGGTTGCACCTGCAATCGCCTTGATACCAGTCATATATTTACCAAGTGATTTGATAACAATTTCCTGTTGACCAATTAAGCTATCAACAACAAGACCTGCCTCAACTTCACCTTTTTTAACAATAACAACGATCAATTCAGATAAATCTTCCTGACCCTCATCAATATTTAAGACGTTTTTCATTCTAATA
>NZ_JBVBZF010000336.1:0-3761 GCF_057447755.1 Fusibacter sp.
AAAAATATTTGTACAATCCTCTCAGCAGGATGTTGGTATGAAAGTTTTTATGCTTATTTTTACCTTGGCAATTTACGGTATATTTTTAAATAATATATTGGTGGCCCATAGAAAGCTTATTGTTGATGATGTATATCTACACGTCTTTCCAAGCTTCGATGAAACCAAAATTGAATGGAAGTCAGTTCATGCAATTCATGTTGGTTATATGCATGACCAAGGCATGCGATTACCCTTCTATAGAATGAAGATTTTATATACGTTGGATGGTGAACGTTTGAAGCACACATCGATTCCTGTTATGCGATTTGAAGATTATGAAGGCTTAATTTCCCATGTCAAAGCCTTGAGTCAAGCTAAAAAGATAGAGTTTTACAAAGTTTAATTAATGTTTTGGGCTATAATTTCTGTTATAATGTTAGTAATATATTTTTAAAAGCATTTATAATACTTTATAGGAGGGGTATATGAAACCAGCACTACTCATTATTGATATGCAGAAAATGTTTTATGAAAATGAAACCAGAAAAATGATGGATGAAGCTTCAGAGTATATCAATGCAGCAGTTGATTTTTTTAGATCGAAGAATTACCCAATCGTATGGATTCAACACTCTGAACCAGAGGATGGTTTGGTTGCCGGTAGTGAAGGCTTCGAATGGATACCACCTCTAAGGCCTCAAGCTGAAGATATTCATATTGTCAAAACCTATGGTAATGCATTTACAAAGACGACGCTCAAAGCCATTTTGGATGAAAAGGGCGTGGACACAGTAATCCTGTCTGGTTATTGTGCAGAATACTGTGTTCTCAATACCTGTAGAGGTGCTGTTGATGTGGATTTAACATCAATACTCCTACGGGGTTCCCTAGCGTCTGGCATTAGAGATAACATTAAATTTGTTGAGAGCATCAATAATATCATTTCATATGGTGCAATGATCAAAATATTATAAGTGGCATATAAGCGTTCATAATGTATAGTTTTAGGCATTTTGAACGCTTTTTAATTACCAGTTTACTATTATTTAGAATAATTTAATTGAATTTTAATCAGATTTGCCTTTATGTTATATGGTATTTTGGGTATCATGAATAAAATGGATTAATTCTGTAAAGGGGGCAATAATCATTATGCAAGATGATAAAATTAAGGCTCTAAAAAAAAGAAAGAAAAACAAACGGAGTATGAGACGAAAAATCACCAAATTCATGATCCTAAACAGTAGCATATCCAACTTAATTTTAAGTGTGCTCGTATTAATGATCATAATTGGTGCCATGAGTTCTTTTGGCATGGTTGCATCAAATATAATTTGCAGTGATATTGTTGGAGAACTAGAAAATCCTATGTCACTCAGTAAATTTGGTCAGACTTCAGTTGATGAAATTGACCCAAATGATGAGATGTTTTTGAGATGGTTAAATGCCATCGGCAATAAATTCTATTTCAACTTGAGTTCTGGTTTTATCGTACATAAAGAAGAAGATCTCATGAAAATGCAAGAGGTCTCAAAAGGACAATTTCAAAAACCAGATCAAAATGGTCTTGCTGAATTTCAATTTGTATTCGTCAAGATATCGGTTAAGGAAACTACTGTTTTTTCAACCCTTCCAGACTCTCTAGACATGGAAAATCCAAGCAATAATCCACTTGGTTCTCATTATTTCTATGTCTCAGAACAAGCTTTTAGAAATGCATTAGAAGAAGAAGTTGGTACAGTTGAAGTTATGTTTAACCCCTACATTTTGATTTCGGTGACCTTTGCCTTAATCATATTATTTGTATTTGCGACACTGCTCTCAAGTCTAATCTCATTGTTTATGAGTAAACTTATGGCTAAATCTGTGACAAGTCCATTGAACGAATTACAACGAAAATTAAACAATCTTGCTGAGGGCGATATTGAATCTGCGTTGATGGCAGAGGTTGCGGTTAAAAAGCCAATGCTGGAAATAGAGCACTTAGCCACATCGACAAACTTAATCATAGAAAAAATGAGAGATTATGCCGAAACGCTTGAGGAACATAGGGTAGAGTTAACCGCTCAAAACGAAGAGCTCGAAGAAAAGGGAACCAATCTCATTAACATTAACAATCAACTTGAATCCATGAATGTTCAAATGAAAGATATACTGGATAATGTTGGGCAGGGCTTCTTGAGATTTGACGAAGATTTGATCATACACAGTGAGTATTCTCAGGAATGTCTTGATATCTTTGAAAAATCAATTGCCAATCACGTATTTTCTAAACTTATATTTCCAGAGGATGAAGACCAATCTGCGTTTGTAGATGAACTTCTCGTTAAGATCATTAAGGGTGACCCACAAGCGACAAAATTATATGTGCCCTTGTTGCCAGATGAGGTGGTTATAAAGGATCGTACCATTAACATAGACTACAGATTGTCTAAACAAAAATCAGGCAAACGCTCTATGATCGTCATTTTAACAGATATCACAGAGAAGAGAAAGCTAGAAGCCTTAATGGACAAGGAACAAAATACGCTTAAAATGGTGGTTAAAGCCTTGGTCAATAGACCAATGTTTGTTGAAGTGGCAGAGAGTTTTGAAGCCTTTTTAGATGAAGGTATCGAAAATAACTGGCAGTTTACAGAGAATCCAGATGAAAATCAGCAATATATCATGCGTCAATTGCATACTTTCAAAGGAAATTTCAGTCAGTTTGACGTCCTTGAAATCACTGAAGCTCTTCATGAGGCAGAAAATCTTATAATGTCAATCATCGAAAATGAAGGTGGTTGCAATATTGTGTCTTGCCTTGATGTTGAAAAACTAAAGGATGCATATAAGCATGACCTTGATATTATTAAAAATTATGTGGGTGAAGATTACATGGTTAAGGATGAGTATTTCCTCATCGAGAAAGCCAGAATTCTTGAAATAGAATATAAAATCCAATCCTTACTATCTGAGCAGGATTGCAGGATATTATTGCCAGAAATCAGGAGTTTATGTTATAGACCTGTTAAAGAGCTCTTTAAGATGTATCCAGAATATACTTTAAAACTTGCAGAACGTCTTGATAAAACCATTAATGCATTTGAAATTACATCTGAGAATCTATTAATCGATGAGCTCAGATTCCAAAATTTCTCCAAGAGTATGGTACATGTTTTTAGAAATGCAGTGGATCATGGGATAGAGTCACCTGATGATCGTATTGATTCAGGCAAAGATATGATGGGCAATATCAATTGCTATATTCGTGAAGTTGACGATATGATTGAAGTCATTGTAAAAGATGATGGTAAGGGAATTGATTTAGACCTTGTTAAGGAAAAACTGATTGAATCCGGCTACAGTCAAGACCAGCTTGATACGATGAGTCGTGCTTCATTGCTTCAGAAGATATTCGACGACAATTTTTCTACTAAGAATACCACCACAATGGTATCGGGTAGAGGTGTTGGTTTAGCTGCAGTCAGAAAAGAAGTTGAGACCCTAGGCGGTAGCATCTTTGTTGAATCTGAGCTCGGCGTCGGAACCACTTTTAAATTCATCTTACCACTTAAAAACAAAGTTGAGGCAAAGGATATTGTGCCGATGCGTCTCATGGAAACTTTGGCCAGAACTTCAACCAACTATTTGCGTAACCATGTTGAAGATCATACAATCACAACCTTTACCGAAATCTTTAAGTCTAAGAGAATTGAGTTAAAACAATTAACTGCATTGGTAAGCCTCAAGGGCATTATCAACGCACTGATTATGATCAGTGTAAATCAACCTTTGGC
>NZ_JBVBZF010000337.1:0-3744 GCF_057447755.1 Fusibacter sp.
ACAATGCCCACACCGCCAGGAATTAAATACTGCTCATTACCTATTGGAAGTAATGTACCCACTAGGAATAAGAACAACAATTGATAAAGACCGTTTGCAAAGAAACCTAAAATCATTGAAGTGATCATCTCTTGACCAATGGTCTTATTAAGGACCTTACCAGTTGCATATCCAAATAAGGCTGCAATTGGTGTTGATAAAATAATACAGAATATAAAGCCACTAAATCCTGTGAAGCCGTAACTGATACCAAATATCATGACGATTTGAGCAGCCATGGCACCAATAACGATACCGAAGTTAAGCCCCATACCTGCAATAACAGGAATGATTAGTGCCAATACCAAAAATGAATTTCTGCCAATTCGGGTAATAAGCTCTTTCAAAATAAATGGCAAGGGCTGTTGAGAAGCAACAATACCAATGATACATAAAATAACAAATACGATTGTCACAATGTTATGAATTAAACCCGCTTTAAATTTTTGATTCATTATTGTCCACCTCCAGCTTTAGTCAATGCGTATAAAATGATGCCGTATTGCACGATTACACGCATTACTTCTGAAAGATTGCCTTGAGGTAAGATCACATTTGCTACGGGTAATGCCACAAGTAATAATCCTTGAAATACGAATACGCCAAATATTACATGAAAAATTCTAGCTGAGTTTGCCGATGCACCACCTAAAAGAACAGCAGCAACTGCACCAAAGCCCATCATCAACGGCGCTGTATAGAGCTGGAAGAAGCCATAGCTTTGTGCATAAACAATGATGCCAATTGCCCCGAGACATGTAGATAAAATTGTTGCAATTAAACGGCTCTTATCAACATCGATCCCAGATGATTTTGCAAATTTGTTATTACTACCTGTAGCTTTCATTGCAAGACCTGTTTTAGACTTTAAGAAAATATAGACAAAGGCACACATTAAAAAGAAGAATAAGAGTAAACCGGTTGGAATCATAATACCAAACAGGGGAAACTCTAAAAATCGATTTAGAACCTTGTCGTAATAATCTGTTAATGCAATTGTCGTTCTTAAACCTTGACCAATTGGCCATCTAATAGAGTCCGATTTGAAAGGAATGACTAACCATCCAATACACATCAAGGAAACCACTGAAAAGCCAACATAAGTTCCAACCATCATTTCTGAACCCTTTACGCGATTGAGCAATTTGCCATAAAAGTAACCTGCTGCTAAAGAGATTGGAATTGAGAACAAAACTGCCATAACAAAACCAAAGAGTCCAGTTAAGTGGAATTCTATACTTAAGAGGCCACCAAGAATACCGCAGATGATTCCAAGTGGTAAACCAAAGTTTAATCCTGTGCCAGTTACAATTCCAGGAACCATGGCCAATACAAGAATCCCGTTCATGCCCATACGTACTAGGTTGTCAGAAAGCAGTGATTTTACATCCATTTTAAGAACAAATGCGGTTATATAAATAATAATCAGCAATGAAACAATGGTTATTCTAGGGATGCCGATATTTTTAACTATGTTTTTAAGTTTAGCATTCATTAATTTTCACCCCCAGGTAATTCTGTTTTACCTGACATTAAAAGACCAAAATTAGAATCCTTATCGTCTGGTTTTAATATACCCACAAGTTTTCCTTCAGAGATAATCGCAATTCGGTCGCAAATGGCTCTAAGCTCTGAAAGTTCACTTGAAGTCATGATAATTGTCATATTTTTATCTCTATTGAGGCTGACCAGTGTGTCTAAAACAAGTTTTTTGGCACCTATATCAATACCTCTAGTTGGCTCTGAAACGAGCAATACTTCTGGTTCTAAAGTTATCGCTCTAGCAAGGCAAACCTTCTGTTGATTACCACCACTAAGTCTCCTCGTTGGCTGGTCTGGTCCTGTACATCTAATATCGAAGGCCTTTATCATTTCTTCAGCATGTGATCTTACTAGGTTTTTATCAATTTGTGAAAAGAAACCATAGGATTTTAAAAATCCATTATTGACCTGTACAGAGCTGATGGCAATGTTGATGTCAATTGGATCATCAAGGAGTAATCCAACACCCTTTCGATCTTCAGAGACGAATGCAAGTTTTTTCTTTAGTGAAAGCATAGGTTTATTGAGTACCAGAGGCTCATCGTTCAACGTAACCTCGCCTTTAGCTGGATAAATACCCATTAATCCGTTTGCGATTCCAATTTTCCCTTGTCCTGCAAGACCGCCTATACCAATGATTTCACCTTTATAGATGTCTAGATTAATGCCTTTTACAAGTTCTCCAGGCATCCCCACCTTAAAGTCTTTTAATCGCATGTGAACAGGATTTTTTTCAACCTGTCGATTGTCCTCCATGCTCTTTAATTTGTCTATTTTACGCCCAACCATTAACTCAGCAAGCTCAACAATGTTGGTGTCCTTTGTATCCTTAGTAACGACAAGATGCCCATCCCTTAAGATCGTTACACGCTCTGTACAAGCGATAACTTCATCTAGTCTATGCGTAATAAATATAATTGCAATACCTTGCGAGGCAATATGTTTCATTGCTTTGATTAAGTTGTCCGCTTCGCTTTCAGTTAATACAGCAGTCGGCTCATCAAATACGAGAACCTTGACATTGCTCTTATCAATTTCTCTCGCAATTTCAACGAACTGCATATAACCAACAGGTAGACCTTCAACCCTAGCATATTCTTCTATGTTTATTTCAAGTTTATCAAGAGCAGCTCTTGCATCTTGATTCATTTTTTTCATGTTAAGTGTTTTATAATCTGCACCAAAGGCCATACTCACAACATTGTCTTTAGTGTCTTCTCTATTTAGTTTTATATTTTCAGCTACAGTATATCCTGGAATTAGCATAAATTCCTGATGCACCATGCCAATGCCCAACTCCATGGCTTTTTCAGGCGTTGTAATATCCACCTTCTGACCGTCTATTAGGATATCACCCAAATAGCCACCAGTAGAATGAATAACCGGCATACCAAATAAAATATTCATCAAGGTAGATTTACCAGCACCATTTTCACCCAATAGCGAGATAATTTCTCCTTTTTTTAAGTTCAAACTCACTTTGTTTAGTACATTATTTTCACCATAAAACTTGGAAATTTCCCTTAGCTCTAAAAGTATATCACTCAAAAATGTCACCCCTCTTATCCTTAAAAAAAGGTTGTCTAACCAGACAACCTCATCTTTATTTAATTTTGAATCAATTAGAAAGTGATATATCCTGATAACAATAATAAGAAGTTATCGTAAGTTGTGCCACCCTCTTCTAATGTTGTTAAGTTAATAGTTGTACCTGAATATTCAGAAAGCACTTTTTCCATGTAAGCTTTGTCAAGTTTACCATTTGTTTTTCCTTGTGCATAACCGATTGCATATTCAGCACCAGCTTCAACAAACATCATGTTTACAGGTACTGGCCAAGTTGAGAATCTACCTTCGCCACCTTTTTCTGCAACTTTAGCAGAAATTTGCTCGATTACGTAAGATACATCACCTTGTTTATCTTCAGGAATACTGATCCCTAATGCTCCTGGATAGCCATGGTATGGAGATGGACAACATTGTTGTGCTAAAATACCACCATTTTCAAGAGAAGACTTGATTAGCGGTTCTTGCATAGAGCAGTTTGTTGAGAAGAAACAAGTGTCTTCACCGTACTCTTGAATTTTTCTTGGAACGTCTTCTAAAATAAATTGCTGTGCACCTGGAACACCTGCATCACCAGTTGGGTCTGGAGCAGTCGCA
>NZ_JBVBZF010000338.1:0-3735 GCF_057447755.1 Fusibacter sp.
GGTAGGTTCCAAGGCAAGACCAGTAACAGCCACCCTGTTGATAACCGTCAGTGTAAACGTTGCTGTTTTGCTTGGATCCACACTTGAAGTTGCTGTAAAAATTGTCGTTCCAAGAGTGCTCGTATCCACTGTACCGTTCCAAGTCACTGGCGTATATATGTCATTTCCAACAGTCATAGTCGCTTTAAGGACCGATGGTAGTGAAAACAAGTCATCTTTATAAACTGTAGCGCTTTCACTCTGTAAGGCTACAATTTGTCCAATATTTTCAAGTTGCTTATATTTTGCTTTAAAATAATCACTAACGCTCGATATTTCATCAGCGGTAAGTGTCCCCTTAAAGACCACAATTTCGGAAATATCTATATCATGATTTCCAATGATAATATCGTTGCTGTCTGAAACGTATACAGCTTGATTAAGACGCCATTCGTTATTGATCATCTCACCTGTTGAAAACAATTGTACAATGCCATTTTCAAAATATGGCGAACTGTCATCTCCACGTGTTAAAGTAAAAACGGTTAGGGTCTCACCCAGTAATGCATTGTGATTTACGATGCTATTTGTTGAATCATTATAATTAATGTATCGCCCTGCAAATTCTCCATTGATCTCATTTTCAATAATTAGTGGTCTTGATGCCGCATTTGATGGCACTGCATCTTTAGAATAGGAGGATATATCCACCCATTTCTTTAAAAAATAGTCATCTCCAACTAAGACATATTGATTTGTATCCTCTAAATCTATACTCGAAGCATCTAGGTGCAGTAAGGGTTCCTTAGAAATAATAGGCAAGCCAGATATATATATGGGATGACTCGGAACAGGTTCCCCTATTTTTCCTGATTTAGATGCAGGTGTGACTTCAAGCACAATATGTCTTCCACCATAAGCCGTCACATTGTTTAGATTTATATCAGTTGTTGTTTCTATGAGTGCGTAATCATCTGGAAATATCGGATATTTATTTCCCCACTCCATTTCAGTTATTGCCCCATGTGGTACTGGAATATTAAAGCCAGCCCTAGAAACATACCAACGATAAGTATTTACCAAAAATAAATCAGCATTCACTGGTGATAGGACAAAAGCCCCTACAATGTTGGTCGATGGTTTTGCATAGGCAAAATCCACAGGTATTGCATTTGATCTCAAAGTAGCGGTTACAGATTCAATACTTGGCACAGGAAGGCTCAATGGCTGATTGTCTGACAACAAGGTGACCAGAGTTTGATTACCAACTGTATGCGATACGGAAAGGACTTTAATATCAATCCCAGGTTCAAAGACATCCTCTAATGTTACATACGTCAGTGCTGCACCTTCAGTCGGATCCTTAATTTTGCTCTTCATTAGGGAAATTTCTGCTTCCATTTGCTCTTGGCCCAGAAATTGATTTGAAGTTCTCTCTCTGTCAATGACAATAAAATTCATATTGGCTGAAAAAACTGATAAAAATCCAGCAGCAATGATCCCCATGATCGCCAATGATAGAATAATTTCAATTAAAGTAAATCCATTTTTTTTCATCTTTAATCCTCAAATTATAAACTTGGTCCACGAATAAACCACAAATCTCTCATGATTTCTGATTTAATTTCATCCAGTACAATATCAATATCTAGACTATCTGTAAATCTGTAAATATCACCACTTTCTGCACCTGCAGCAATAGCAATATTGTTGACACTGTTTAGTTCTGATTCCAATGAGGAAAACCCAATTACAAATACTTTAATATTGGCATTCTTGATATAACTCCCAATCAGTTCCACATATCGGTCCGTAACATAATTTTCATAGTTACCCCCTCCAATAATACCTGCCTCATCCCAATCCCAAGAATTATTCCACCAAGTCAGATTCGATTGATAACCATCATTCACTCGGTATCTTGAATCCCCCGTGCCACCAACTGAGGTTGCCATCGTGGTTACACCATCCACCAAAATGATCATATAGTCTCTCGATGTAAACTGACTGCCATATTCACTCATTGTAGTTACATTATCATGGAACCATTTGTTCCTATAGTATGCACGTCTCATACCATCTCCGGTATTTGTGCCGCCACTTGCATTTAAATCATTAATTAAATCAATAAGTTGCGATTTCTCAGATCCAAGACTGACTCTGTAAAAAGGATGGGTCTGACTTGAAAACTCGGATGTTGGCGTAGGATAATTGGCAGATCTAGAAAAAGGCACAAGGCAAATCTCTACATTTTCTTCACGTGAAAATGAGTTAATCATGCCTTCAACAATCTCTCCCGAGGGCTTTGTATAGCCAACCAAAGCATTCTTTAATTTCGTGATACGCATTTCTGAAGTTGGTACACCCGTTTGATTTCCATTCAAATCATAGGCCATACTTCCAGAAGTATCCACAACAATCGTGATGTCGCCTACTATTTCTTCTTCAGGCCGTTCATCAGACCGATACGCAATTGCAACAGCAGGATTTGAAATAGTCCCTCGGTCTACAATCTGAAGCGCATTAAGTGCATCTATATCCGTTTCAATGGTTATTTTTCTACTATTATCTCCGAGCACAGTTCCAACCAGCTTGAATTTTAAGATTTTATCATTTGGATCCGTATTCACCTTTTGAAAAGTCAAATCAAACTCAAGATTTTGTTGGTCTGGTACAATGACTTCCTTCCAATGTTTGGTGATACCGCCTCTTTCCTCATAAACATAACGAATAATTTCTTTTTTGTCCGAAGAAACACCTAAATAATTCCATCCCGCTGTGAGATTTGCTTCGAAAAAACGTCCTTCCGGAATTGTGAAAACTGCTGATGAGTACCTTACTGCTGTATTGGTTTTTTCAGATGCCGTACGCATTTTAGCTTGAAGTTGGTATTCATCAAAGGTAGATTCATGTGCTTTGGTTGAAAAGAATATTAAACTGGTGCTTAAACTCATAGCGACCAACAATATCGCTAATACGACCAATAGCTCCACTAGGGTAAAACCACGATTTGATTTTATTAATTTTCTATTTTGACAAGTCACACTAACCTCCAAGGACAAAAGAATGCCTATTGATAATCTCTTACGACGTTTAAATGGTTCTCAGGATCTATTCTCATGTATGTTACTGCAGTGCTTGTTGCATCTGTGAGATGCCCCTCAGACTTAATCTGAATCCATCTTTTTCCTTCTATCGTTACGCTTCCAATCGTTACAACAACACTACCAACAGTGTTTGTGCCATCCATAATCGTATGTGTATAACTCACATCTGTTTTTGCTGCATCAAAGCTTTCAATATATTGCTGACCTGTTGAAGGGTCGTTTGCCATAAGCGCAGCATATCCGATTTCAATACCAGATAGTGCGACATAATAAGCCTCAAGACGATCTCCTTGATTATTGGTTTCTAGCATGTCCTGCCTAGCATAAAACACAACAGCCGTTGCAATTATTGTCACCATTAAAAACAAGATAATCGTCCATAGAATTGCAACACCTTTTTCTTGATCTCTAACTATTTTAAACTTGGCTGTTAAATATTTTTTAAAATGATTTTCACTTTTTTTATAATCCTTCTTAACCATCAATTTTTTCTCCTTGATTAGCGCCGAAATCACTTGATAAGAATCCTAAAAAGATCCAATAGACATATGCTACTGAAACAACACTTATGTTAAAAAAGGCTTGAATTAAATATCCAATAACACTCATGTAAATGGGAAGAATATAAAGGTTCTTCTTCAATGCGTAA
>NZ_JBVBZF010000339.1:0-3725 GCF_057447755.1 Fusibacter sp.
ACAGATGCTGAGTTCGAGGAACTCATGCCTTGGAACGAAAATATTAAAACACTTTGCAGTGAATGATTAGAGTAAAAAACTCCAGAACTCCAACTTTAGTTGGAGTTTGATTATACATACGCTAGATTATTAATCGCTTACTTTACAAATCTATATTAAGCTTATGAAAGGCTTTTTCAAATCTTTCTCTTCCACATATGCTTACATCAGTCGTGATAAAAGTCTCCTTATGATACAAACTAAATATTGTTGCAGGTGTTGGTGACATTTGAGCTTCTTCACACGTGTCCAACCTATGAAATTCAAATGACAGCTTTTTATCCAGCAAGGTTTGTTTCAGTACCTCTTCAACATGATATTGAGTAAACGGACATCTTCTCGAGTAATAAACTGTGATATCAGCTTCATGGTCGACAATTTGCTTTTTGGTCTGTTCTTTAAATCTTGGTAGCCTTTCTACATTTTCAAAAGCCAGCATTAATAATATAAAGCCATCAGGTGTTTGGTCTATTACTTTAAAACCCTTCTTCAAGAACCATTTGCCATCGCTCATAAAATGGTTTTTCTTTTCACCGACAACAGCTACAAGACCATGCTTTTTGTTTTCTTTAGCATCATTAATTGCTTTTTCAAGTAATAACTTTCCATAACCTTGATTTTTATACTTACCAGAAACCCAAAAGCAATTTATATTTATAAAATTTTGCCCTTCAATGGGTAACCATGCTTTTTCAATTGGCCCATATTCTATAAATACTTTTGCACGCTCATTTAATCTATAAAAAACATAGCCATTTTTAAACTCATTTTTCAGCCAATCTTTTTTCAGATTATATCCCTCTATACATTTCTTATCTGAAAAGGCGCAGCAAATGTGTTGGTCTTCAATGTTTTCATTATTGAGCATTATAAAATTATCCATGTTAAACCTCCCAATATAGAACGTTTTGTTTCAGAACATGTGTTCTTATTTGATTATACAATATAAGTTGTCCACTTCAAACACTATTTTTGCAGATAATCGGATATGGATTTCATGCTCTCAGGTGTTAAGTCCCGTACTGCCTATCAGTATTTAGGACCTTATAGACTTCTTCAATCGAATTATAGGCCGTCTTAAAGTAGTTGCCGTTTATACCATAAAATCGAATGCCAATTGCTTTTGCAAGATCTTGATCACATTTTGAATCCCCAATTAATACTGATTTATCAAGTGCAATTTTAGGATATTTTATCATTGCGCTTTCTATCATGCCCTTGTTTGGCTTTCTGCAATGACAGTTTTCGCGCTCTGAATGTGGACAGTAAAAAACATCAAACACATTTACGTCATGTTGTTTCAAAGACATTATTAAACGGTCTGTAAAGCACCTATAATCGCCTTCACTGATGATACCATCATTAATAATGTGCTGGTTTGTTATGATGATTATCTTATAACCTAAAGTCATTAAGCCCTTCATGCCTTCAATCGCACCCTGTAAGATTTCAGGTTCAAGCTTATTCTGCCACTTGTCGTCAACGTAATCTTTATTGATCGTGCCATCTCGATCCAAAAAAACAACTTTCATTACTTATACCTCGTCTAACTGGTGCTTTCAGATACGGTTTTTAGCGGTTTGCTTTTCTTGACACTATATGCCTTAAAAGAATTGTTAAGGCCTGTCAAAATCAAAGATTTGTTGTTACTATATTGACTATTTTTTGGGGGATATAGAGAGACTTAAAAATCTATTGTCTATTTGTCTTCTTCAAACGACCCCTTTTACTTTTATCATATCTGTATAAGTAAATACCTAATAATATTGCTATGTATATTATTGGAAACCTATTGGAGTGACTTGCGCTTTCCATAAGCTTTTGTCTTAATATTTCATTTGATTTGTTGCCCTTCATGAACGCATCTAAATTTTCGTTGAAATTATTTACTGTAATTCTTGAATATACAATTGGGATTATAACCAATAATATAATATCTAGGTATATCTTCTTAAGGATATCATATATTCCTACTAACGCTTTTTTAAAGGATCCATGTCTCTCCATTCGCCCCCCTACTTATGTATCTTTAATTACTCGCTTCAACTGAGGGGTTGATATTTTAATGTCCTCCCCCTTAAAAGTAGCGCCATTATTTAAGTACCGCCATATTTATATTTCTAAATTCCGAACACAGTGTCAAAAGGAATTTCAATACCATTCCGATGTAGTAATATGTACTCGAAGTTGTCATCACCGTGAATAAGATAAATTACCCTATTATCTTTTACCTCTTCATCATTATAGTTCTCTACATAATTTTCATCGAAATATATCATGAGTTTATCATCAGATAGATCTGCATAAACATTGGTAAAATACCCGCCCGCTTCACCAACCACAAGGCTTCTATTGCTTAAAAATAAATATTGTTTCCCATTCGTATTAATCAAGTAGACGCCATTTTCTAAAATATTTTGATCAATATAGGTTTCAATCTTTGAATCCAATTCGTTAAATTCAATTTTCTCAAGCAGTAAATCTTTATCATTGACTTCTGCGGAACAACTTGTTAGAAAAAGAAGTCCCACAAGCACAGTCACCATTAGTAATTTCTTCACTTTAGGCCTCCATTTTCTAAAAGCTACAAATCCATTGAACTGGCTACACATAGACCAAATTTAATCTTATAGCGATTTCATCATTAAAATTTCGATTTGGTCCTTTTTATAAAAACCGCTGATTTCACCTAACGCTGTATAGCCAATTCTTTCATACAACCGCTTAGCACCAACATTCCATTCAGCCACCATGAGGAACAATTTATCACCTTCCTCAAGTCTATCCTTCTCATATGCTTCCATTATGCTTCTACCGATTCCTTGATTTTGAAAAGCTGGTGAAACAGCAAGCATATGCAGATATGGATATTTTCCAAAGGCACCTTTTTCATCTTGAATTAAAGTGCCAACAATGTCATTATTGTCGTTTTTAGCAACCAAAACACAATTTTTCTCATATTCTCTTCTTACAGCAAAGCCGATTCTTTCAATGTTGTTGTCAAAATAACGTTCACCGATCTCTGTAGAATTCAATAATTTGATTACAGACTCGATGTCTTCTTGTTTACAATTATCTAGTTTCATATTACAATCCTTTCTGCTATTAGGTTATCATTTTTTCATTTTAACTTATAAACTGGATTTCTAGTGGTTGAGGTATTCTTTCTTCAAGATTGAATACATAACTAAATCAACGATCCCCTTATCCTTCCAAAAATACCCCTGCCTTATTGTGCCTTCCTTAAATGATCGATCATATTGTCTACAGTTTCTTTATTCGTTTTTGCTTTTCCTGGTTTATATTTGAATAAGTCAACATCACTGCACAGTTCAAAAAAATCATCAATATCATCAGATTCGATTTTTTTCAATATTAATGCTTCAGATTTCAAATATGGATACTCAGCAAATAGTTTATCAAAACTCAATGTAAGACACCCTTCTATAACCCGTTCGTGTAAACCTTAATATGGGGCATTCGTTTTTTATATCCAATCTTTATTTGAAGCCGTATGAGTACTTAATTCATCACCCGTATTAACTGTCCCTGCCGGTTCAATTAACATGATCTTGCACTCTTCTTCTGCAAAAGGCTTATGCTCAATACCTTTTGGGACTACAAATAGGTCACCAGTCTTCAAGACAACAGTTTTATCACGAAAATCAATATTCATTTCCCCATCA
>NZ_JBVBZF010000340.1:0-3723 GCF_057447755.1 Fusibacter sp.
ACTTATATCATAATGACTTTGTTTGTTAGGTAACTTACTATACTTTGCTTTTTGGCATATAAAAGAGGTGTCTATGAATCCGTGGTTACTCCGCAAAGAAGTGAGGAATTGAAACCGAAGGATATGAATAGGACACCTCTTCTCAAATACATAATTACCGTTTTTTGTTGATTTTATTCATTTAGTCCATGACATTTTTTGTATTTCTTGCCACTGCCACATGGACATGGATCATTTCTGCCCACTTTTTTTTCTGTTTTAAAAGGTTTAGCGATTTGTGACTCACCGCCACCTGAGGTACCGGTTATGATTGCAACTTGTTTACGCTCAGTATCCGTTTTAAGTGTTGCATGGAACAATGTTCTAAGGGTCTCTTGCTGGATGCTCGCAATCATTTCCTCAAACATATCAAAACCTTCCATCTTGTATGCTACAACAGGATCTTGCTGACCAATTGCTCTTAAACTGATACCTTGTTTTAATTGATCCATTGCATCAATATGATCAATCCAGTGCATGTCTACCACTCTTAACAAGACAGCCCTCTCAACTTCTCTCATATGTTCAGGACTAATTTCTTGCTCTTTATCTTCATAGAGCTGAACAGCTTTACTCAAAAGTATTTCTTTTAAGGTTTCAAGCGTCAGTTCCTCAACATTCTTAAACTCAACAGAACCCTGTGGCAGAAAAATGCTGTGTAAATTATTTAAAAGACCATCTAAATCCCATTCTTCCGGATATTTGTAACCCTCTGTGTACATCGGGATGGTTCTATCAATCAATCTTTCAATCATAGTGATAATATTGTCCCTGAGATTCTCACCATGGAGGACTTTGTTACGCTCTGCATAGATAATTTCTCTTTGCTTATTCATAACATCATCATATTGTAGGACATGCTTACGTATACCAAAGTTTCTACCTTCCACTTTTTTCTGAGCATTTTCAATGGATTTTGAAAGCATTTTGTTTTCAAGCTCCATATCTTCCTCAAAACCAAGTGTATCAACAATTTGTTTTGCTCTATCACTTACAAATAGACGCATCAAATCATCCTCAAAAGAAATATAGAACTGTGAAGAACCTGGATCACCTTGACGACCAGAACGTCCTCTTAACTGATTATCAATACGTCTAGATTCATGTCTTTCTGTACCGATAATATGAAGACCACCAGCTTCTTTGACCTTTTGAGACTCTTCATCTGTAACTGCTTTATATTCCTTGTATAAGACATCATAAACAGCTCTTGCTTCTAAAACCTCAGGGTCTGTAGTGACAATTGGACTAGAGGCTAAATTGGTCACATGTTCTGTGAAGCCTTTCTTTAGCATATCCTTTTTTGCCATAAATTCAGGGTTACCACCTAGCACGATATCCGTACCACGACCCGCCATGTTTGTTGCTATGGTCACAGAACCCAATCGACCTGCTTGAGCAACAATTTCTGCCTCTCTATCATGTTGTTTCGCATTTAACACTTCATGTTTGATGCCCTTTTTCTTGAGAATTGAACTGATATATTCTGATGTTTCAATACTAATTGTACCTACCAAAACTGGCTGTCCCTTAGCATGTTTTTCTTCTATATCCTTCACAACTGCATTGAACTTTCCTGCGAAGTTTTTATAGATTGCATCTTCTAAATCTATTCTGGCAATTGGTTTATTTGTAGGGATCACAACAACATCCATATTGTAGATATGTCTAAATTCATCCTCTTCTGTTTTCGCGGTTCCCGTCATACCAGCAAGCTTTTTATACATTCTGAAATAATTTTGAAGTGTTACTGTTGCAAGTGTTTGAGACTCTTTGCGAACCTCAATACCCTCTTTGGCTTCAATTGCCTGGTGTAAGCCATTTGAGTAGCGTCTACCATACATAAGACGACCAGTAAACTCATCTACGATGATAACCTCACCATCTTTTACGATATAATCCACATCTCTTTTCATTAAAAATCTCGCTCTAATCGCTTGATTGATATGATGTGAGATCTCTAAGTTCTCAGGATCACTTAAGTTTTCTATCTTGAAGTAGGCTTCAGCAATCTTTACGCCGTTACGGCCCTCACTGCCTTCTTCTTTTTCACCGTATTTATTGACAACCAAACCGTCTGTCAAAGCGATCGATTTCGCTTTTTCGTCAATAGTAACGTCTGTTTCCTTATTGAGTTTTGAAGCAAAATGATCTGCAATTTGATATAGGTCTGTAGACTTCTCACTCTCACCTGAAATAATAAGTGGTGTTCTAGCCTCGTCAACAAGGATACTATCGACCTCATCGACAATTGCAAAATTTAAAGGTCTCTGCACCAAACGCTCTTGACGCATTACCATGTTATCTCTTAAATAATCAAATCCGAACTCATTATTTGTACCATAAGTAATATCAGCACGATAAGCTGCAGTTCTATCTTCACCTTCAACACCGTGAATGACACAACCAACTGTCATGCCTAAGAATTCATAGAGTCTGCCCATCCATTCTTTATCTCTATGTGCAAGGTAATCATTGACTGTAACAACGTGAACCCCTTTGCCTTCAAGTGCATTTAAATAAACGGGTAATGTTGCTACAAGGGTCTTACCTTCACCTGTTTTCATCTCTGCAATTCGACCTTGGTGAAGTACAATACCACCGATGAGCTGTGATCTAAATGCTCTCATACCAAGAACTCTCTTACCAGCTTCTCTAACAACTGCAAAAGCCTCTGGTAACAAATCATCTAAGGTTTCACCTTTATCAAGTCTTTCTCTAAAAATAGCAGTTTGTTGTTTTAAAACTTCATCAGCCATCGCTTCAAATTTTGGCTCGTACGCCTCGATCTCATCAACAATTTTATTAAGTTTTTTTACTTCTTTTTCATTGAGATCGCCAAATAATAGTCTCATTATATTCATGTTTATTTACATCCTTTCGCCAACCTATCAGAAGTCTATTATATCATATTATCCTTTGTGAAGTTTCAAACAATTTGTTAAAAGAGTATGTCAATTATCCATTTATCTACCTGATCGGCTTCGATAAGAAAAGTTAACCATGGTGCCTCTTAATTTTGAAACATGGTATCGCATCTCCTCTTGAATCAAGAAAATAATGCCTAGGGAGATGATGATGTCTCCAAGACTTAAAATACGATTCAGCGGATACGACTCCGGCAATAATACATGCTTTCCTAAGATTGTATTTATTATATTGCCATTGGCAATTATTGCATAATTTATGATATCTCCTTGCTTAACACTGGTATAAAAAGCCTCTAAACCTGATACAGTCCCTCCGTCAATCAACAAAGGCATCTGGAAATGGTTTAACGCCATCACCACTACGTTTAAAAGTGTTCCAAGAAATATGAGTTTCATGCCACTTTTTTCAATATTGAGCAGTAAAACGATGGTGCAAATAATCATCGCTAAAAAAGGGTAAAGCGTTTCATTGTTTAAATTTAGTTTTAATATCGATGACAGGAAGGGCATTAAAAACAAGATAAAGGCAAGTGGCATAAATAACCAGCCTTTAAATTTTGCATTCATGAAGTTTTGCAAACTACCGTTTCTAATAAAGCCTATAATCAAACCTAATAAAATAGCTTCCAAATACATATTACTCTACCCTTTCTGTATTATGATTTATTATTATATATCACATTAATTATCAAATTGAGAAATCACATTAATTAAAAACATTAACTTTCTAGAACATTATCAATATTTTGAACAT
>NZ_JBVBZF010000341.1:0-3722 GCF_057447755.1 Fusibacter sp.
TAGCCAAACGACCAGAGATCTGCTTAGCCACATCATAGACAGTGATGCCTTTTTCAACTTCACGAATCGAGCCATCTTTTAATGTTAATTTGATCATTGACATACTAAATTCCTCCATTTCCTTTTTATAAATATAAATTGTCATTAAATTACGCGTTTTGAACCTACATGGCAAGAGTTTGGCGGTTCCAACAAGATTTGTACCCTCTTAAGATGTCATAAACCATTTCCTCAAACTCTGTATGATTTTGAGTGTTCGCCTTTCGCAAGTTGGAAATTCTTGCTCAAATCTGGGTGAAAACTAATGATTTATAATAAAAAAACTCCCGTGCCTAGCAAACAATGCTAGGGACGAGAGATTCACGCGGTTCCACCCTAATAGTCATGAAAAATCATGCCACTTTACAACCTTTAACGCGGTTAAACGCTTGACTTTCAAAGTTTAAAACTCCTAATCACCAAGTGCTAGAAGGGAGTATTCATCTTAAAATCACCCTAAATTGTATTTCAGCCAAGTACAATTCTCTCTAAAGGAACTTTAAGACTAATGACCTTCATCATCGCCTAATATTAAAGTTATTTTACTCTCAAAATCTATCTTTGTCAATATAAGGTGTACTCAATTCACAAACAGTTCATCATTTTATGAAGGCCTTTTTAAAGTTCAAAGCACGTTCTTAGAGATTTCGTAATCACCTCTTTATGAAGCGTTGTCGCAAAGGTATCGACCGGCATACTTCCTATTTCGCCAAGATCTCTTGAGCGAACAGAAACCTCCCCCTTATTTGCATCTTCATCACCAATGATAAGCATATATGGATTCTTTTCGAGTTGTGCTTCTCTGATTTTATAACCAATTTTTTCAGCACGATCATCAATTTCAACTCTAAAGCCATATTTTCTTAACTGAATTTTTACTTGATTTGCATATTCATTATGTCGTTCAGATAATGTTAATATCTTGACTTGAGTGGGTGCCAGCCAAGCAGGAAACTTCCCGTGATACTTCTCTATTAGCATGGCTAATGTTCTTTCATAACAGCCTATGGACGTTCTGTGGATGACAATAGGATGTTTCTTTTCGCCATCTTGATCAACATAAGTCATATCAAATCGCTTTGCCAGTGAAAAATCTATTTGAACAGTAATGATGGTATCCTCTTTGCCATGAACATTTTTGAACTGTATATCAAGCTTGGGTCCATAAAATGCCGCTTCACCAATTGCTTCTTCATAATTAAGATTCAAATGATCCAAGATAGTCCTCATCGCATTTTGTGTCTCTTCCCATTGTTCAAATGAACCAACGTATTTCCCCTTGTTGTCAGGATCCCATTTTGAGAAGCGATATGAAACATCTTCTATGATTCCCAGTGTTGTCATCATATAGTTGATTAAATCAACAACACCTTTAAACTCAGATTCAAGTTGGTCAGGCGTTACCATAAGATGTCCTTCAGAAATGGTGAATTGTCTCACTCTTATTAGGCCATGCATCTCGCCGGAGGATTCATTTCTAAAAAGGGTTGAGGTTTCAGAAAGCCTCATCGGAAGATCTCTGTAACTCCTCTGCTTTGTCTTATATACATAGAACTGAAATGGACAAGTCATTGGTCTAAGTGCTAAAGCATCATCCTCAGATTCACCAGTAGGAATTACAAACATACCATCTCTATATAAATCCCAATGCCCTGATATTTTATAAAGGTCTGATTTTGCCATAATGGGCGTCTTCGTTAGCAAATAGCCACGGTTTTCCTCTTCATCTTCAACAAAGCGCTGAAGGATTTGCAATATCTTAGCACCTTTTGGCATCATAAGTGGCAAGCCTTGGCCAATGACATCCACCGTTGTGAATAGATCAAGTTCTCTCCCTACTTTGTTGTGGTCTCTTTTTTTCGCCTCTTCAAGCTTCTCAAGATGTGCTTCCAACAGACTTCTCTTTGGAAATGATACACCATATATTCTCTGGAGCATCTCATTTTTTTCATCACCTTTCCAATAAGCACCTGTTGCACTTAAGAGTTTAATGGCTTTTACATCACCAGTATTTAAGAGATGGGGACCACTGCAAAGGTCCATGAACTCACCTTGCTTATAAAAACTGATTTCCACATCATCTGATAAAGCTTCTATCAATTCAAGCTTATAGGGTTCATTCTTTCCCTTGAAATAGTTAATTGCTTCAAACCTAGTCATTGAAAGCTTTATAATCTCATATTTGGATTTAATAATCTTATCCATTTCTTTTTCTATTTCAATTAGGTCTTCGGGTTTAAAAGGCTGTGCCACGCCAAAGTCATAATAAAATCCCTTTTCAATAGCTGGACCAATCCCAAGTTTAGCTTCAGGATAAAGTCGTTTTACAGCATGGGCTAGAATATGCGCTGAGGTATGTCTATAAACTGCTTTTCCTACCTCATCTTCAAAAGTAAAGAACTTCACACTTGCATCTTCATTTAACAAGGCATCAAGACCTGTGAGCTGATCGTTAAGGGTGGCTGTCATCACTTCCTTCCCAAGTCTTCCTGATATTTGTTTAGCAAGTTCCAGTAATGTGGTACCTTTAGTCACCTCTTTGATTGAGCCGTCTTTTAAAGTGATTTTTACGTCAGTCATCTTAATCCCTCCTTCATTTGATCTTGAAAATATTGTTTTAAAAATAAAAAAACTCCCATCCCTAGCCTATGCTAGAGACGAGAGATTCCCGCGGTTCCACTCTATTTGTCACGTAAACCGTGCCACTTTAAGGATGTATAACGTCATCACACGCTCAATTTTTAAGTAATCCCATTGATTCACATTCATTGAGGGCTAGAAGGTGGTTTTCACAAAGTTATCACATAAAATGTATTTCAGCCAAGTACATTTCTCTCTTTATGCATAAAAATTGCTACTCTTCTTCGTAATTGCCATGTTTATTGGATTAAATGAATAATACGCCAAATTATCTCTTGTGTCAAATCTTTTTTTCATCGTCTTATAAAATCATCAATACGATTATCCCTTGTACAATACCGATGAAAAAGCCTATGACCCCACCGAGAATTTCAATTGCTTTGAGCTCAGTCTTAGCTATTTTAAGTGTCATTTCTTCAAGTTTTTCAAAATCATATGTGTTGAGTTTATCTTCAACCATTTGACTGATATCAACACTTTCAATCACCTTATGACTCAATTTTTCTGTCATTTCAACAATCATTTGTTCACCATTTTGATCGATGATTTCACCAATATTAGATATGATTGCATTTTTAAACATCGACGGTATGATGGCAGGCATTTTTTCTTCAGCCAATACCAAAACTTTTTCCTTAATTAAGGCAACAATTTGCTGTTTATCGGTGTCTTCAATAATATGATCCACAATCTGTTCAATTGAAATCAATTCTTCTTCAACAATTTCACCAATTGACTTTGAAATATCAGCCTTTCGCTTTGGAATTAAACCTTGTATTTTAAAAGGCGTCAAAGGAATTTTAATTGGATTTATAGGTCTAAACAAAAGCTTTATCGCAATGACATTTGTCATCCATCCAATTACGCCACCAATTGTTGCCAATATTAGTAATTTCAATATCATTTCTTGCACCTTGCTTTCTGTAATTAAATTATTATTTTTGATGATATGAGTATAGCACAATCATATGTGACTTTCACTAAAATTAAGTTATTTTAAGATTAGAAATCGAATATGAAAATAGAGCCAATATCTTCTAATA
>NZ_JBVBZF010000342.1:0-3702 GCF_057447755.1 Fusibacter sp.
TGCCTTAAATGCAGCCCTAAAAAGATGGTTTGATGGACCGGACAGCATAGAGAGACACAAAGAAAAAGCTGACTATGTGAGACGCGAGCTCCTAGACATGGGCTTTGAACTCTTTCCACTGGCTGGCTATTCCAACACTGTCACCACGGTTAAAGTGCCAGAGGGCATGGATGAGCTTGCCTTTAGAGATGCACTGATTAATCAATATGGCATTATGATTACAGGTGCTTTTGGCCCTTTACAGGGAAAGGTCCTCAGAATTGGCCATATGGGTGAGAACAACGCCGAAAACTATGTTGAACTTACAATAGAAGCCATTAAGGAATTGGTAAGGTCAATGAATGTATTTTAGATTATAATTTATAAAATGAATATAAAAAGTCATGTTAGACAAAGCTCTAGCATGACTTTTTTTGTATACAACAAAATTTGAGCCGAAAGCTGTGATGAGAAATGTTTAATCTCAAACAGCGTCAGCGAAAATTGGTTTGAGACACTGTGAGATGACACAAATCTTGTGAGGGTCCTCCAGCAACTTCTATGTTTCCAATAAAATAAATGGGTATTAAATAGGTATGTTATTAAATAAAGTACCAAAAGGAGAACGAATGAACTCAAAGGTGAAACCTAAAATTTTGGTTAGTAGATGTATAGAGCACGCCCAATGTCGTTATGATGGCAGTATGATCTCCAGTGAATTTGTTAAGCGAATAAAAGATTATGTCACATTTGAAACAATATGTCCAGAAGTGGAAATAGGCTTGCCAGTACCGAGAGAGGCTATTCGAATTGTTTTTAAGGACAAGCGACGACAATTGGTATCTTCCATGAGTGGCAATGATTATACAGATCAAATGATGGCCTTTGCACTAGACCAGGGTGAAAAAGTTAAAGCAGGTGGCTTCCATGGTGCTATTTTAAAAAGCCGATCTCCCTCATGTGGGATCAAAGAGGTAAAGATGTATTCAGATATTGGACGAGTCCCAGGGCTTCCTGACAAGACCAAGGGTTTTTTTGCTGAGACACTTATGGCATGTAATCCCCTCTTACCTGTTGAGGATGAAGGCCGTTTGCTTAACTTTGAAATTCGTGAGCATTTTTTGACACGCATATACACCCTTGCAAGATTTGATGCTGTAAAAGCCCAACGGACCATGGCATCTCTGGTGCAATTTCAGAGTGAAAACAAGTATTTACTCATGGCCTATCATCAAACTGAGCAAAAGGTGCTTGGAAAGATTGTTGCCAATCATAAGAAACTGCCCATAGAAGCGGTTTTAGAAGCATATGAACTTCACTTAAAGAAAGCGCTTGTCAATCCACTTAAAAAGGGTAAGAATACCAATATGATTCTTCACATGTTCGGTTATGTCTCGGATGAATTATCACCTGATGAGAAGATATTCTTTTTAGACCTCTTGCGATTGTACAACCAGCACAAAAAACCATTGTCTGCTGTCATGACCGTTTTATATGGCTGGGTTATTCGATTTGATACAAGCTATTTGAAGATGCAGACCATATTTGAACCCTACCCCATTGAAATATTGGATTTTATGGATTCGGGCAAGGGGATAAAGTAGTACGTTCGGAGTCCTATTAGGCGTCGGAGTATTTTTGAAAAAATCTCCCCGATCTCATAGAGAGGAGGATAAAATGCTAATTGCAAGGCAACCGATTTTTAAAAAAAACATGGACGTGTACGGCTATGAACTCCTATTTCGCAAGGATGAAAATGCACGTGGATTTGGCGGAACATCAGCCATACATGCAACGGCACATGTACTCCAGAGTTTATTTGAAGAAGGCCCTGAAAAGATAGTTGGTAAGGGCAAGGCCTTTGTAAATTTTGAAGAAGTGACACTCAATTTAGATGCTATTGAGTTGATCGATACACAGAGTATTGTGATAGAAGTGCTTGAGACCATATTTGTCGATCCAAGCGTGGTTGACCGTGTAAGGGCTCTAAAGGAAAAAGGGTATACGATTGCACTTGATGATTATGAACTGGACGGCATAGATGATCCTTTTTTTGAGTATGCTGACATCGTGAAACTGGATATCTTGGATTATGATGACACCGAGCTTAGGAAGAACATTAAATACTTCAAGTCTCATGGTAAGATTATATTAGCAGAGAAGGTTGAGACGCAGGCAGTTTTTGACCATATGGTTGCGCTTGGATGTGATTTGTTTCAGGGCTATTTTTTTAACAAACCACAGATTATAAGCAAGAAGAAGTATAACACCACAAACAAGATGCGATTTATGGAAATATTAAAGGAACTGAATAGTGAAGAGCCAAGCTACCAGAAACTTGCGGAACTCTTTGAACACGATGCCGTCCTCAGTTATAAACTCATGCAAATTATAGCACCTCGAACAGAGAAACACGATGTTTATTCAATCAAGCGCGCCTTGACCTTCATGGGGCTTAGGGAAATAGAAAAATGGGCTACTGTTGCCTATATTCAGGATGCGGGCATTAACAAACCTAGGGAATTGACTTATATGTCTTTAACACGGGCCAATTTTGCTGAAAAACTCGCACTTGAATTGTCCTACTTTGACAAGCGTCATGAAGCATTTATGATGGGCCTATTTAGCGTCATAGATGCAATGTTAGATGCGACATTTGAAGAAATCTTGGAGGGTTTGAAGATACCAGATGCTGTAGTTAGTGCTCTTTTAAAACAAGAAGGTGCATTAGGACAAATATTGTCATTAATGAGGATGTTTGAACAAGGCGATTATGAAACTATTTCGAAACGTGTCCTGTCAATGGGCTTGAACGAATTGAGGGTGTCTTACCTTTATATTGAATCTATGCGAGCGGCGAGAAATATTATGGTCTTGATGGAAAAGTAGTTTAGACATGCGCTAACACATCCCAGTTAAGTTTTAATGGGATGTGTTTTTTTGCAAAGTCGTGTCCAGTGTTAGAGGCGTTTGCTTGTAAATCCTAGGGGTATCAATAAAATATAATCAAGCAAAATAACATGATTATACATATGGGAGGATTTGAATAGAGGTTTGGTGGTTATTAATTTAATTTTGTAGACCAGCCGAAATGGAGGTCGCTATGAAAAAGAAATTGATTATTGCATTTATTGTATTTACAACAATAGGTGTAGGCTTATTTTATCTTTTAACGACAGGTAATGTAGGTGTGAAATACAATACTGTAGAGGTTAAAATGGGTCAAGTGGGAAGTTATGTTCAAGATACAGGGCGTGTTAGCTCAAAAAATATCAGAAGCTATTATGCAAATGGTACAAGCAAAATAGAGGCAGTAAAGGTGTCTTTAGGAGATCATGTTAATAAAGGACAATTACTTTTTAAATATGAAGACAACTTAGACCTTGAAATTCAAAATGTGGACAAGCAAATAGAAGCCTTAGAAGCAACCTATGAGGAAGCGCTTTCAGGGACAGATATGGCGCGTGTGAGCAATGCACGTTTACAGGTTACTGAGATCGAGACCAATTTAGATTTGGCCATAGCCAACAAGGAGAGGTCAGAAACGCTTTATGAAAGTGGTGTCATATCACTCACAGAAATGGAGCAGGTCATCAACAACTTATCGCAGCTTCAAACTGATCTTAAGATTGCACAGAACAGCTACAATCAGATGGTGAAGGGCATTTCTGTCAATTTGAGAAAAAAATATGAGGCAGAAATTGATACCTTGCTGGTCACTAA
>NZ_JBVBZF010000343.1:0-3695 GCF_057447755.1 Fusibacter sp.
AACAAGGTGTACATCCTTCAGACTTATCAAGCGATGAACGCAAAATCTATGATTTGGTTGTAAAACGGTTTATAGCAGTCTTGTTACCACCTTTTGAATATGAGCAAACCAGTCTTACCTTGAACATAGGCGGACAACATTTTAAAGCAAAAGGAAAGGTCATATTAAAGCAGGGTTGGAAGGAAGTTTATAACAATCAATACGAAGACGATACAAGCGATGACCAACTCAGGGAGCAAATCTTACCAAATTTATCAAAAGGTGATACCCTTAATATTAATGGTATGCATATGACAAAGGGCGTAACATCACCTCCACCCCTATATACAGAGGGAACCCTACTAACAGCTATGGAACACCCCATTAAAAATATGCCTTATGGGATTGGTACAGTGGCTACCAGAGCGGATATCATTGAAAAACTGCTGAATACTTTTTTAATAGAAAAGACCGGTAATCATCTACAAATTACATCTAAGGGAAAACAACTTCTAGACCTTGTGCCTGAGGATTTAAAATCAGCAGAGTTAACGGCAGATTGGGAACAAAAGCTTGAGCTTATCGCAAACGGCAAACTTAAAAAAGAACAGTTTATCAGCGACATTAAAGCCTTTTCAAAGGACAGTGTTAGAGATATTAAAAACAGTGACCAAAAGTTCAAACACAATAATATCACCAGGGAAAAATGTCCTGATTGTGGTAAATTCATGCTTGAAGTTTCAGGTAAGAAGGGTAAAATGCTCGTCTGCCAAGATCGAGAGTGTGGTTATCGTAGAGGCATATCTAGGGTAACAAATGCAAGATGCCCAAATTGCCATAAAAAGCTAGAGCTAAGAGGGCAGGGCGATCAACAAATTTTCATCTGTAAATGTGGTCATAAAGAAAAACTAACCGCTTTTAATGAACGTCGCAAAGAGGCGAGTAATAAAGGCAATCAAAAAGACGTACAAAAATATCTTCAGGAACAAAAGAAGAATTCTGAGTACGTCTCGCCGCTTGCAGATGCTTTGTCTAAATTAAAATTATAAGTAGATATTAAAAATTATTGATGTATTTTAAAAACGCTACTTTTGGAAATTCAATGACAGGTACTGATGTTCAATATTTTTAACATCAAAGTCCAATACTTTGAAGGTCCATTGTACAATGGGACCAATACCCACACCTAAAATCAAGGTACCTATACCAACTTTTGCACCCAGTAGAAAGCCAATAAAAAGGACTGTGACTTCTATACCACCGCGTATGCTGCCAACCTTTTTATTGGTTTTTTTTACGAGGCCAACCATTAAACCATCACGTGGTCCTGTACCATAGCCGGCACCAATATAAAAATAAGTGGCAAGTGCGATGACGAACATGCTGAGAATAACCATGATCACACCAGTAAAAAGGGTCGTCATCTTCGGCACAAGGTTATATGCCAAAAGAAAATCCACAATCGAACCAATACCAAAGACATTAATTACAGTACCAAAACCGATTTTAATACCTATTGTGTAATTGATGGCAAGTATGATGATCCCAACACCAATGGTGGCTTGTCCAAAGGTAATCCCTAGAGCATTTGAAATGCCCTGATGAAATGTTGCCCATGGTGCAATGCCAATATCTGCTCTGATGGCTAATACAATGCCGAGTCCATATAAAAATATGCCGAAAAATAGTCTGGGTATTCGATATTTGTTGTTCATATAAGCCTCCTATATATCTTATTTATGCATTTGTCATACTTGTTATGTTTTTGAATTATACAATTTATATTATGCATTATATCCATAAAAATATATAACAGTCAAAATTCAAATATAACACTTTTAGGACTTTTTGCTAGAACAGTAGAACACTTTGCTGTATAATTACCTTAATAAAGCTATGATATAGGAGGCTACAATTGCAAATCAAACTTGATCGCCAAAGTAAGACAAGCTTAAGACAACAGCTGTACGACGCATTTGAAAACAGAATTATTTCAGGCATTTTACCATCAGATAGTCCACTGCCATCTATTAGAACAGTTTCTAAAATGGCTGAAGTAAGTGCCATGACCGTTGTAAAAGTTTATGAGGCACTTGAAGCCAAAGGATTGATTTATAAAATTCAGGGCAAGGGAAGCTTCGTAAGAAAGAGTAACACAGAAAAAGGAGGGCTAAGTGAAGAAGGTCACGACCAGTGGCAAAGCAGGATTCAAGATTATGTGGTGCGTGCAGGTTTTACGCAAAGGACTTTAAGATACAAAAACATATACAGTAACAATTTAAGTACTGCCTCTTTGCATGAGCGATTTTTGCCGACAAAATTTATAATGGATCAATTTCTATCAAACTATGAAATCAAAGTCTTGATCAAACACCCGCCAGTAGAAGGTGAACCCAACATGATTGATAAGGTCTGTCAATATGTTATAGACAAGGGGATACATACAAAACCGGATGAAGTTGTAATCACCAGTGGTTCACAGGCAGGTATTCACCTTGTTGCACAAACCTTTATTTCACATGGAGATGTCGTGGTCATCGAATCACCCTCTTTTCCAGGTGCAATTGATGTCTTTAAAAGTAGGGGGGCTCAGATTTTGGAAGTTCCAATGACACCTAAGGGAATTGACGTCGACGCACTCCTTGTCATGTGTGAAAAATATCCCGTTAAACTGCTTTATACCATGCCAAACTTTCATAATCCAACTGGCTATTCTGCACGATTCGATACGGTTCAATCGGTTATTGAACTTGCAAAAGAGCATAACTTTCTGATACTTGAGGATGATTCATGGGGTGATTTATATTATGATCGTTTGGAAAGACCCCTGAAGAGCGTAGATGAAGAGGGGAGAGTCCTCTATCTTGTGGGACTTAGTAAGACACTTGGCCCCGCACTAAAATTATCTGCAATTATCACAGATCCAATCTTGAGACAAAAGCTTGTAAATGCAAAGTCAAGCATTGATTCATGTGCACCTTTACTCAATCAAGCCATTGTGGCTTCATACCTTGCCTCGGTAGACCACAAACAGCATTTAATATGGTTGAGACATGAACTTAAAGCACTGCTCTCTAGAGTGAAAAATCACTTGGATGCAATCTTGCCACCTTACGTAAAAGTCACTTATCCTCATGGGGGGCTGGTACTATGGCTAACATTACCCTCACATTTTGACTGTAAGCTCTTATATTATAAACTTATGACAGATGAAAGTATCACCCTATTACTTGGGGAACATTGTTATAGCAGTCTTCATGGACATAACCAGATTAGAATTTGTTTTTCATATGAAGAAGAGGCCCACGTCATGGAGAGCCTCACTAAAATCGTCAAAATGATTGAATTACTATATCCATTTATGCAAAAGAGTTCTCAATCCCCAATCACATAAGCATATAAACAGATAATATATAAATAGATAATATATAAACAAACAATATATAGACAGAAAAACAGATATACAATTTAACAATTTAAAAATATGAAAAATTGAAAATTTAATCACCAGCAGTCAAATACAGTGTTTTGCTTTGCTGCTGAGAGATTACGATTGATAAGACAATTAACACAAGGCCTATGAGTTTTACAACAGTAATCGTTTCATTTAAAAAAACACTGCCTATAAGAACTGATACAAGTAGCTCCAGTGTGGAAATAATCCCAACGATTGATAGATCAATTTTTTGACCAATGCCTCTGAAATAAGCAAAATA
>NZ_JBVBZF010000344.1:0-3664 GCF_057447755.1 Fusibacter sp.
GTTTCCTCGTTTATAGTACTTGGAACGATAAGGCCGATTTTGTGATAGTGCCTCAATGAATGGATGGAAATGTTGAAAATATCAGATACTTCGCCTATGGAAAATTTATCTTTCATGTGTATTCCTTTCAAGTTGAATGATGGGTTAGCAATATTATAATGTTTTCTGACTCTTCAATCAAATGAAAAAAAATTCTTGTTGACTATCATATAGTTCTAGGTTTTATGATGAAAACGAAAAGAAAAGTGAAAATATTTCAAGCAGGGTCTTAGAGTGTATATCTACCGCTTGAATAGGATGAATTCGGAAACAGGAGAGGTGAAAGTATGGCGCATAAATTTATGACACAATTAACACAACTTGGTGGCTATAAAAGGATTCCGACAACCTCAAGGCCAAAAGTGATGCCAATTTATATGAGTTCGGCCTATAGCTTTGAGGATTCAGATATTTGTAATGATATTTGTTATGACAGAGAAGATGGCTATTTATATGGGAGCTATGGCAATCCAACAGCAGATGCCCTTAAGGAAATTTTAGTCAATATTGAGGGCGCTGAGGCGTGTGATGTGTATGCATCGGGGATGGCGGCGATAACACTGTCGATTTTATCACAGGTTAAAACTGGAGATCATATCATTGCCAACAATGTGATCTACGGCAATGTCTTTAAGTTTTTAAAGACAGAGCTTGGGGAAAACTTGGGTGTTGAAGTCACTTTTGTGGATTTTAAACGTGAGGACTTGACCCCTTATTTTAAAGCCAATACAAAGCTGGTTTATATGGAAACCATCAGCAATCCCATGATTGAAGTTATCGACATCGGCAAGATTGCAGATGTGACACACCTGCATGGTGCAAAGTTGGTTGTTGACAACACATTTGCGACGCCGATTGTCTGCCAGCCAATCAAGCATGGGGCAGATATTGTGGTTTATAGCGCAACGAAGTTTATGAATGGTCACAGTGACATTATGGCGGGTGCTGTCCTTGGCGACCATGAAACAATAAAAAGAGTGGTTGACCTCTCTCATACCTTTGGACCAACCATAAGTCCTTTTGATGTATGGCTTTTAATGAGAAGTATGAGAACCCTTGACCTGCGTGTGGAACGCCATAGCCGAAATGCCATGAAGCTTGCCACTTTTTTAGACCAACATCCAAAGACGGGGAAAGTCTACTATCCAGGTCTACCTTCTTTTTCAGATCATGAGGCTGCAAAGAAATATTTTAATGGTGGCTTATTTGGTGGGATGCTTGCTGTAGACATGGGATCTTATGACAACATTTCAAAGTTTGTTGAAAAAGCACAGCTCTCTGAGATCGTGGCGAGTCTTGGGACTTATACCACAAGCCTTTGTGATACCACCATCACGCACAGTGGGATGACGGCAAAAGAGCGTCAGGAAGCTGGTTTGCCAGAAGGACTTCTTAGAATTTCAACGGGATTGGAGCATATAGATGATATTATTAATGAGTTTGAGCGTATTCTAGAAGATTTATAAGTATCAGGCCAATTAGGGTAACCTAAGATACTTTATTTATAATCCTTGCAAGTGATAAAAAGCGAATGATAAGAGGAGGTATAAAGTGAAAGAGAAAAAAGAAGCATCTTTGTGGATTGCAATGATTCCTGTCCTATTTTTAGCTGTAAGTCTTGTGTTGACACTTGTAGTTTACGACCTTGGTGAGCCCCACATACCCTTGATTACTTCAGCTATGGTTGCTGCGGGTGTTGCAATGTATCTTTTAAATTACTCGTGGGCGGAGATTGAGGAAGGTATCGTGGACACCATAAAAATGTCCATGGGCGCAATCATTATAATCTTGATTATTGGCATCTTAGTGGGGATCTGGATAAAAGCGGGCATCATTCCAACCATGGTCTATTATGGTCTAAAAATTTTATCGCCAAGGTATTTTCTTGTGGCGGCATTTGCAATATGTGCTGTTGTATCTGTGGCAACTGGAAGTTCATGGTCTACAGTGGCAACGGTGGGTATCGCACTCATGAGTATCGGAACAGCCCTTGGGATATCAGTGCCGATTATAGGGGGTGCCATTATTTCGGGTTCTTATTTTGGAGACAAGATGTCGCCCTTATCAGATACGACCAATCTTGCCCCGGCTATGGCTGGTGCAAATCTCTTTGACCACATTAGGCACATGTTGTACACAACTGTACCGAGTGCCGTTATTTCAATCATATTATTCTGGATTATTGGTATGCGTTATGCAGGTGGGGAGTTAGACACTGGTGCTATTAACGGCTTGTTAAATACGATGCAAGAGATGTTTTATATCAGTCCGATTTTATTACTTGTACCATGCATGGTCATTGCCATGGTCATCTTTAGAATTCCGGCGATTCCGGGTTTGTTTGTCGCAAGTGTTGTGGGTTTAATCTTTGCGGTTGTCTTCCAAGGGGCAGGGCTAAAAGATTTAATCGACATCGCCAATAATGGTTTTGTAAGCCTTACAGGAAATCCAGCTATTTATGACCTCCTGACAGGCGGGGGTATGCAGAGTATGATGTGGACCACTTCGCTTACCCTATGCGCTATGATATTTGGTGGCGTTATGGAGAAAACAGGCATGCTAAATGTCATCGCATCTCACATCCTTGCAAGGGCTAAATCAGATGGTCAAGTGATCCTAGCAACATTGATCTCGTGCTATGGCATTGTCTTCATCGCGGGAGACCAATACCTATCCATCGTTATTCCAGGTAGAATGTATAAATCTGCTTACGAACAGAGAAAACTGCATCCTAAAAACCTTTCAAGGGCCCTTGAAGATGCCGGGACACTAGCCTCGCCTCTAGTGCCTTGGAGTTCGTGTGGTGCCTATATGATGATTACTCTAGGACTTGCACCATGGACATATGTGCCTTATTGTTTTCTAAATTATATCAATCCAATCATCTCAGCAATTTATGGCTTTACGGGCTTTACGATTGCAAAACTGTCTGATGTGACCAATGAGACGGAAGGGGTTGAAAGCCTTGGTGAACTAGTAGGCTAGAGAAGAATAACTAGAAGGACAATTATAACGACAACTAGAAAGGATAACTAGAAGGATAACTAGAGCGTTAACTGGAAGGATGTCAAGAAGGTTGAGGAATGGGTTAACGTTTAGGTTAACTCGGATAAGGCATAGGGTTAATTTAAAATGCCTAAATAAAAAATAGTCCCTTTAAGGGTCACAGGGTATGTGGTCTTTGAGGGGACTGTTTTTTTGAGGAGACTAAATAAATGGTGTTATGATATTTTAAATGGTAAAATATTTATATAAACATTAAGAATTTTGACTCAAAAACAATTGTAAAAATAAAATAAGATTTAATGTGTCTTCAATTGGGTATGGTTGTAAGGGTAATTATGCGATACATAATATGTTGATTAAAGGGGTGTATTTATGTTTAAGGAAGAAAGAAATGAACCTAATTTTGAGTGGAAAATGCTTGGGGATTAAATTAGAAGGGCGAATGTTTATAGAGGGTAAAAAATTTCCGTAACCCCCCACGCCCATAATGTGATATATTAGACTATGGTGTCACCTTCTTGATAGGGACAGAACATAAGACGAGATTATATGGAATCGAACAGGAGAATATAAATGCAAAATTATAAGATGGTTATTGCTTACGATGGTAGAAAGTATA
>NZ_JBVBZF010000345.1:0-3657 GCF_057447755.1 Fusibacter sp.
CATCATTTTTTACGAGTCAATTTATCAGCAATGTTCCAAGTGCAATATTGCTAAGTGGCTTTACAAGTCATTATAAGGCTTTGTTATTGGGTGTTAGTTTAGGTGGTCTTGGGACACTTGTTGCTTCACTGGCAAATTTAATTTCTTATAAGCTCTATATGGCTTATGATAAAAAATCACCCTATAAGCGTACCTTTATACTCATAAATATTATTATTGCGCTTGCCTTATTGCCATTTGTGCTGTGGCTGGTTAAAAATCCTTTATCCTAATGAAAAATCAAGGCCCACTTTAACTTATTGAATCCATACAAGACGAAAGCTTCAGTTGACTTATCCGATAAAAAAATAACAGCCCCTTCATTTTATGCAGGCGCTGTTTTTCTTTTAATAAATTCGGCTAACATTATATCACCAGTTTTATTTGAACGATCATAAATCTAAGAACCCATCTGGTCTGGTTTAATGGCAATGAGCTCAATACCTAAATCCCTTATTTGTCGCAATAACCCATATAGGGCTGCTTGATCTACTATTTCTCCTAATACCCTTGTGGTAGCATCTTCTTGCCATTCCACCAAAAACCCATCAAACATCGATTCACTGACATGCCCCTTGACGATAATCTCATAATTCATTATTTACCTCGCTTCTGGAAGGCCCAAAGGGCATTCACCACATGTTTCATTTGATTTAAACAAGACCAAGCGCATTCGCCTTAGCAACGGCTTCAGTCCGACGGCTTACCTCGAGTTTTCCAAACAAATTATTGTTATAGCTTTTCACTGTACTTAATGCAATAAACAATGTATTTGCAATCTCCTGATTTGACATCCCCTTGGCAATGAGTCCCAAAATTTCTAATTCTCGTGCCGATAAGGGTTCTGAAAGTGACTGATTCGCCTTGGCACTTTTTATATGAAGTGACGACCTCATGACGTCATGTTGTGCTTGACCAAACTCCATGAACGGCAACTTTATACCTTCTACTTCAGAAAGTTTTACTGCTGATGCCATTAGTGCTTCCCGCTCAGGTCTGCTACTCTCAAAGCGAATCTTTAAAAGTGTAAATTCAATTACAGCTAACCAACGCTTTTGGACACTTGCCCTTGCAATTAGTTTGCCGCATAAAGTACCAAACAGCTCAGTGTATATTTCAACTGGTGAATACCGCATCAAAATTTTTATTTTCGTCTCATCTATATAAGCAGGCAAATTTGTGATAGGCATTTTACTGATATTATTTAAATCAAAACCATAACCGCCATCATGTATGTCAAAGAAGTCGTAAGCCTCTAAATAGGATGCAATTTTCACCCCAAGTGCATGTGGATCCCTTTCCTTAGATAGCTTTAACCATAAGGCCATATCATCAAGCGTAATGCTCTCTGGAATTGGTTTGTTAAAGATATGGTGCTTGCCTTCCTCGACACAGAGCTCGGCCGAATCCCATAAGCCTTCTGCGATATATAACCTGCTTAAAATAATATTATACTTATATCGCCAATCCATAAATTCAAACTGATGCCCATAGGCTTTGCTTGTATCCAGATGTTCAAATGCCAAGCCCAGTTCGCCACGATACGCAGCAATTTGAGCCAAAAATAAATAATAGGTCGCCATCATAAGGGGTACAATCCCCTTATTTTGCACTTCCTCTATGGCTTCTTTTATTATAAATTCTGCCTTTGTAAGCTGGCCCATTTGAATATAGAGTTCACATATAACCGATTTAAAAGAGTTTAATATCAGAGGACTCAAGAGTCCTATGGTTTCGTCTGTAACTTGAATCATAAGGTCAAGAGCGGTTGACAGGTCTCCATTACCCCAATGTGAAGTTGCTAAAAAGGTCTTTATTTGCCATTGTCTTTTATATGAATATAAGTCTGATAAATGCTTCAATTTTTCTATCTTCACAACCAAGGCCACATAATTCCCGCTTAAAGCAGCAATGTATGCCTCTGCACTCATTAAAGTTGCAGGCATCTGCGTCATTTCATCGTGATTACGAACCATCACGCCTTCATCTTCGCCATCTACAATCCAACGCTCGTAAAGTAACCTAGCAGATTCAAACCACGGCAAACAACTCATCACATCACCACTGTCAAGAAGTGCCCAACCATACCCCATTAAGAGTAAAGGACTTTTGTCAAGTAAGGTCTTAGGCAATTTCTTCACCATGTCTAACCAATTTGCTGATTCTAGACTCAAATCCATTTCAGACCAGATTTGTTCTGCCAAACCTGCAGCCAATTCAAAACTACCACCTGCTAGATACTTGTCAATTGCCTCCTTGTACCGGTTATTTCTCAGGTACCAGTCACCAGCTCTTTTGTACAATTGATTCCGATCTTGGGACAAGTTCACTTCAAACCTTTTCAAGAGTAGCGCTCTAAATAAATGATGATATCTGTAGGCGCATTCATCGCCCTCGAGAACAATTAAAAAGCTATTGGACTTGACAAGCATTTGTATAATTTCATCTGAAGCTCCCGGGTTAAGTGATAAGACCTCATCACACATTTGTGCTGTAAAATATTCAAAAATAGATGTAGATAAGAGAAATGTCTTCATCTGATCACTTTGTCGCTCCAGCACCTCTTCAAGAAGATAATCCATAATATAGCGCTGGCTCCAACCAAAGGATTGCACAAACTGATCAATATCATTGATGCCCTGCATCGTAAACGCAGTGAGCAAAAGCCCTGACACCCACCCTTCTGTCCGAGTATAAATCTGATTAAGCTGATGTTGAGTAAGTGTTCTTTTAAGATATGATGTCAATAGTACCCCAGCTTGATCCTGCGTCAGTAACAAGTCGGCCATGCGAAGTTCTGTCATACTACGCTGTAGGCGAAGACGACCAAGTGGTATCGGTGGATCTTCCCTGGAGATAATGCACAGTTTGATAGTCCGAGGCAAATGTTCAATTAACATTCTTGTTAACACATGAATTTGGGGTTCATAAATGTAGTGGTAATCATCTAAAACAATGACTAGGGGCTTGTGCATTGATTGAAGGATGGAAATAAAAGCCCTGATCAAGGAATCTTCATCAATTGTCAGTCTTGACTCGAGCATTTGAAGAATTTGATTTGAAACGACGCCATCAATTTCGGCAAGTCCTAGAGCTAGATAATGAAGAAATTGAGCCAATGTGTTGTCCCAATCATCAATTGAAAACCAGATAAAAGGCACATTTTGAGTATCGAGCCAATAGCTGACGAGCGTTGATTTACCAGCGCCTGCACCTGCCGATATTATCATTATCCTTGAATCTTTTATTCGCTCAATAATTTCATCTTTGACAACCAAATTAAGGGGCAAAGATGGCTTTTGTAATTTTGCTTTAATAATCATCTGCGTCATGGGACCTCCTAGTGGATGATTAGGGTTCACCTTATAGGTCTTTATTTTACTATACCCATTGCTTCATTGTCTATGCAGATCCCGTTCGTATCATAAAATTACAATTGCGCCATTCGAAAGTACTAGGCATTATGTGGTATTGTGATTGCAACATTGCCTGTCTTAAGACCCTGATCCACATAACGATGGGCCTCGACGATCTCATCAAGTAAATAGGTTCGGTCAATAACGGCATCCAACTTACCTTCTTCATACATTTGTGTAAGCAGATTAAGAAACGCTCTAC
>NZ_JBVBZF010000346.1:0-3641 GCF_057447755.1 Fusibacter sp.
ATCTCCATCAAATACTTTGTACCTTCCAAAGCACCTGATATACCGATTAAAACGATACAAAGACCAACACCTTGCATGATGGACTTACTCACTTTTTCAGGAAGACCACCTTTGATCAATATGCCCACTAAACTTCCAACGACGATTGCTGCCGCGTTTACAATAGTCCCTAACATGACTCGCCTCCCAAAAGGTTTCTTTTTATGTATCATAATTTATTTTGAGGCACTAATCAATATCTTTTGGGCAAGGAATTTCAAATTTATCTCATTTTTTTAATATTTTGACCAGGCTTTACATAAAAAAACCCTTTGGCAATCTGTAAGTCAGACCACCAAAGGGTTTATATGGTTTGTTTAGAATAAGCCTACAATTTCACCGTCTGATAAAATATCAATCTTGTTTGCTGCAGGTACTTTTGGAAGACCAGGCATTCTCATGATATCACCAGCCATAGGGATGATGAAACCAGCGCCTGCCGATACTTTAACGTCATTAATTGTAATCTTAAAGCCCTGTGGTGCACCGATAAGATTCGGATCATCTGAGAATGAATATTGTGTCTTCGCCATACAAATTGGCAAGTTGCCCAATCCATCTGCTTCAAACTTCTCAATTTTCTTGATTGCAGAACTTGTGAACTCTACGCCATCTGCTCTGTAGATTTCTTTTGCAATCACTTCAATCTTCTCGATGATCGGTAAATCTAATTCATATAAAGGTTTAAATTTAGACTCGCCTTTTTCTGCAATTTCAACAACTTTTTCTGCAAGCTTAACACCACCGTCGCCACCTTTTGCAAAGACTTGAGATAAGACAACAGAAACGTTTTGATTCATACATTTTGCTTCAACTAAATCAATTTCTGCTTTTGTATCTGTCGGGAACTCGTTAAGGGCAACCACAACAGGCACACCGAATTTCTTAACGTTTTCAATATGTCTTTGTAAGTTTTCAAAACCATTCTCAAGCGCCTTTAAGTTTTCAACGCCTAATTGATCTTTTTCAACACCGCCATGCTTTTTAAGTGCTCTTACAGTTGCTACGATAACCGCTACATCAGGCTTAAGACCAGCATAACGACATTTAATATCAAAGAATTTCTCTGCACCAAGGTCAGCACCAAAGCCAGCTTCTGTCACAACATAATCTGCCATTTTAAGGGCTGTCTTAGTAGCAACAACCGAGTTACAACCGTGTGCGATGTTCGCGAATGGACCACCGTGAATAAAGGCTGGTGTACCCTCAAGTGTTTGAACGAGGTTAGGCTTGATGGCATCTTTTAAGAGAAGCGCCATTGCGCCAACTGCCTCTAATTGAGCTGCAGTAACTGGTTTGTTAGCATAAGTGTAACCCACGATCATTTTTGAAAGTCTTTCTTTGAGATCTTCAAGTGTATTTGCTAGGCAAAGAATTGCCATGATTTCTGATGCAACCGAAATATCAAAGCCGTCTTCTCTAACAACACCGTTACCCTTAGGACCTTGTCCAACGGTAATCGATCTAAGAACGCGATCGTTGATGTCAACAACACGTCTCCAAGAGATACGCTTTGGATCTAAACCAAGCGCATTGCCTTGGTGCATATGGTTGTCAATTAGGGCTGACAACAAGTTGTTTGCCGTTGTAACCGCGTGAATGTCACCAGTAAAGTGAAGATTGATATCTTCCATAGGCACGACTTGAGCATAACCACCACCTGCTGCGCCACCTTTTACGCCAAAGCAAGGTCCCAAAGACGGTTCTCTAAGTGTTGTAAATGTTCTTTTACCAATTTTATTAAGACCCATGCTCAAGCCAACGTTGGTCGTTGTTTTACCTTCACCAGCTGCAGTTGGGTTGATTGCTGTAACGAGGATTAATTTGCCATCTGGTTTATCTTGATTTCTAGCAACCACATCTAAGCTTACTTTTGCTTTGTAATTGCCATAAAGCTCTAATTCTTCTTCTGTGATACCTACTTTAGCTGCAACCTCTTTAATGTGAAGCATTTGAGCTTCTTGAGCAATTTGAACATCTGTTTTCATCTTTGTTCTCCTTTCATCATTAGGGGCGCACATCAGCCCAATCATTATTCATATTCCATAATATAAGTTAATACCCTACAATTCAATACTAATTTTTGTTTTTAAACATGCCATAATAAAGGACTGGCAGTACAACGCCTCCGCCAATTATGTTGCCAAGTGTTACAGGAATCATGTTCCCTAGCATCTCAGAAAAACTAAACTCTACCCCAGCAAGGCCTGCTAAACTAAAGTAAAGCATGTTTGCAACACAATGCTCATAGCCTGAATAGACAAAAAGTGTGATTGGTAGCCAAATTAAAATGGCTTTGCCACTTGTGATATCACTCGCGTATGATATCCATACTGCAATCGCTACAAGTATATTACATAAAATTCCTCTTGCTAGCGCAGCACTGAAGCTTAACGCCACTTTGGCATGAATCACCTTTTCAATTACCTTTAAAAACTCCCCCTGATCAAAACCACCCATATGAACCAGCAAAGCGATGAAGAATGCACCAATCGCATTGAAGAAAAAGATCTTGATCCAATTTGAGAAGACCTCTGACCATTTGGATTCACCATGCATACTAGATAGGCTCATCAAGTTGTTACCCGTAAAGAGTTCAGCTCCAGTGATTAATATGAGCAATAATCCAACTGGAAACAGAAATGAACCTACGAGTTTACCAACACCAGCAGGTTGAATGTTTGCCACTGCTGCAAGATAGCCAATGCTACCGAGCGCGATGAAAGCACCCCCTAAAATACCAGCGGCTAATGTTTCTTGAATACTCTTCTTGGTTTTTTTAGTGCCAGCGCTTAGGGCGACACCATATACTTCATAATCTTTTTTCATTAAAAATGCCCCTTGATTCGTTATTTAAACTTATCATAAGGGCACTTAGTCCATTTTACGTCTTTTCAATAATTTTAGCGTCTATTTAATTACAAGGCACTTCTAATTTTAATCTTAAATTGGTTGACAAGTTTAATGGTTTCAGGTGTATTTATGATCTTAGAGTGCTTTTCTGCCTCTTCGATGAACTTCATGGATTTCTCGTTTTCCCCTTCTTCCCAATAGATAAGCGCTAGATAGGATTCGGCTTCACTTCTGCGCCAAACCGTATCAATTGCATCAAAATGCTCAATCGCATTTTCAAAATATTGCTTTGAAAGCGCTTTTTCACCCATATTGTAGGCAATCATGCCAGCATTGGTGTTAAAGATGGATAGTCCCCGAAATATATTGTAGCTCTCACAGATGACAATAGCCTCACGTACACATTCAAGGGCTTTCTCAAAATTGGCTTCACGTCTATAGGTCTCAGAAATATAGTTATGAGCTGCAGCAATATTGAGGGCATATTTTGCAGGATTCATCATGGCTTCAAAGCCTTCAATCGACTTTTCAAAATGATGTCTCGCCTGATCATAATTGTTATTCATCATGCAGTTAATACCTATAAGACGTTCTAAAATAGCGGTCTTCTTAGGATTTTGCGCCATTTGTGACAACCAGTTCAGCACCTTTTCCATAGTATCTGCATCTTCAACTTGGATACAGTAATAAACCCATTGGATGTAGGCCTTCCAAAGCATGTCACTGTTATCGTTGTTTTTGGCCAACTG
>NZ_JBVBZF010000347.1:0-3627 GCF_057447755.1 Fusibacter sp.
AATAAGGTCCAGCGAGCACTCTCGTTAAATCTAATATTTTTAATCCCTCAAGTGGTCCCATAAGCATACCTCCAAATATACTTGAAATTTTTCTAATGATATCGCTTCTTTATTTTTATCTTCCGTATTTTATCTCTAGTTCAATTTCGTTTTTTCATATGCAAAAGGCTCACCCAAGTTTCACACTGGGGTGTCACTGGGTGAGCCTATGATTTTATTCTTGTTCGTCAAATGCAACGATTCTACAGAATGCAGATTCACCGCCCTGGAATTTCCAAGGGAAACAGCCAATAATGCATCTCTTGTTCAATACTTCGTCAATTTGTCCACCTAAGTTTTCAGCATGGATAACTTCTTCTGGTTTAGGGAATACATGAATGTGCATCGCTTGGTAAGTTTGTGGCCACTCGTAGATTTCATCTAATGATTTGCCGTATTTTTTCTGCATATAGGCATCACACGCTTTGGCTTCGCCTGGTTCCCAATCTCTAATTTTAGTGTTCATAGGATGGTCAGCAGAACCACAGTCAACGCCAATCCACTTGATTTCCATTTTCTTAACCCAGTCAGGGAAGTCCATCGATGGACCAGGATGTCTTAACATATATCTTCTTTCATCCGCCTCTGGTTGATCCCAACCATATTTATGGTAGCCAGTATTGATAATAAGGATGTCGCCTTTTTTAACTTCTACTCTATCCATAATGTCTTGAGGTGTATAGATACTAAAATCCTCAGCGATGTCTGATAAATCTACGATCACACCAGGACCACATAATTTTTCAAGTTCAAGTGATGCGATGTCTCTACCAGCTGTATCAAAATGTAAAGGACCATCTAAGTGTGTACCGATATGGTTTGAAGTTGTAATCAACTGTCCGTTTGCACCATTAGGTGATAATCTTTTAAAGAATTTAACTTGTAGTGGCTCATAAGTTGGCCAAGGTGGTGTTAAATGACTCGTATTTTGTGTTAAATCATACATTTTTACTTTGTTCCAGAAATTCATAATAATCCTCCTTAAATTTTGGGATCATGCATCATACAAATGCTATATACCCTTTTTTATATTTGACTATTCAATTAAACCTTCTTTAGCCATTTGCTCAACAAAGGCTTCAAGTGCGTCTTCAAAACATTTCATAGGCGGTCTAACAAGACCTGCGCCTACTTGACCAACGCCTGGGTCTTTGTGTGCAATACCAGTATTAATAATTGGCAAAATCTGAGTTTCAATTACCTTTTGAAGTTCTATGCCTGTTGGTGTGCCCCTGAAATTCATGGTTGGCATCTTGTAGGCATCGTTCTCTTGTTCCGTAATTTCATACATGCTTGTTGTGAAATTGATGGCATCCTGTGGTGTTCCCCCGACGAATTGTACAATGGCAGGTGCTGTTGCCATGGCGAAACCGCCAATACCACTTGTTTCAGTGATAACAGAGTCGCCGATATCTGGATTCGCATCCTCTTTTGTATAACCCGGGAAGAATAGACCGTCGATGATTTCTGCAGGTGCAGTGAACCAGCGATCACCCAGTCCCGAAACCCTGATACCAAATTCTGTACCATTTCTTGCCATGGTGTAAATTACAGTGGAATGCGGGATATTGCCAACTGGGTCCATCGTTGATTTTGCAGCAGGCATGGTCAAGTTCAAGAAGAAATGATCGTTTGAATGCATGAACTTGAGTACTTCCGCTTTTGCCTCATTGGAGAAGTCCGTGAGGACCACATAAGGCGCAATTTCACGAATGAAAAGTGAGGTACCAGCCTTGTTTCTATTATGACCTTCATCACCCATTTGAACCACTTGAGCGATCATAGATTTTAAATCTATCTCACCTCTTAAAGCCATTGCAGCTTTGAGTACAGGCGCTAGCGTTTCTTCCATCCACTTAAGTCTTGTGATAACTTCTTCACTAAAGGCTCCATATCTTAAGACCTTTCCAAGACCTTCGTTTAATGTACAATAAGCATAATTGCCAAAGGCTTTGTTTTGGATAATCCAAACAGGCATTGATGCTGTTACCACACCTGCCATTGGACCAACTGTCTGGTGATGGTGACATGAATCAAATTTTATTTCACCTGATGCAGCGAGTTTTGCCGCTTCTGTTTCATCTTTTGCGAGGCCTTCATAAATAAGACCGCCTATAACAGCACCCTTTAATGGGCCACTCATGTTTTCCCATTTAATTGGGGGTCCTGCATGCAGGATTGTTTTCTTGTCCATGTTTGGAATATCTTTCAGTGCAACGCCTATTCCCATAAGTGTTGGTTGTGCTTTTTGAAGATTTTCCATAGCTTGTTGATTGGCTTTTTGGATCAACTCTTGCACTTCATCATCTCCTTTACTTATTCGTTTTTAAGCGATTGAGCAGACTAATCATTTTTGGATTTCCGCCTGCACGTGGTCGCCAGTTCATTTGGATTACAGAAACTTCTTGTGCTTTTAAGTCTTTATAAAAAGATTCAAGTCCCATGTTGATGACTTTTAAATCCTTTTGAAATAGTTGGTTGATCTTATGCATACGATTTACCTCCTAACGCTTTCAAGAGCTTATGAACAAATCTAACAGCCTGTGCATTCGATGGTAGAACGATAATCCCTTCCCTTTCAAGTGTCTCTCTTGACGCGGTCAGGCTTTGAGGGTCACCCTCAGTTCCTGTGATGGATGCAACCACCACAAATTTTTCATCGTAAGCCTCTCTTGCAGCCTTAACCGACAGGGCGGCTTCGAGTGCTGGGTTTTCATGTGAGCCATAACCCAAGACAACATCCATTAAGATTACTGCCACAGATGGGTCTATATCGGATTTAAAACGATCTGAACGTGTGGATGGATCAATCATAGGATGTGGTCTTCCCACTGTAAACTGGTCTTCTCCAAGGTCTAAACACACATGCCCTTTAAGATTTTTAAGGTCCTTGAGTTCGTATTCAGGCGAAAGAGGGATGTTGGAATAAATGCCGCCAAAGGTATTGCCAAGGAGCTTCATGGCTTCATCTGCAAGTGTACCCCCAGTGTACAATGCTCTTAAATTGGTTTGACTTGGTTTAATCCCCTCTAGACATTTTGAAACCAAGAGATCGATTTCAGTTTCATCTTGGGTAAAACCTACAAAGTCAACCGGCGTCTCACCTTTTGCAAGTGCCACTGCCTTACGTGCTGTATCTTCCAAGGTCAGACAAGCATAAGCGCCAGCTTTTTTAATCATTTCTTGATCGCCACCTATAAAATCCACCACAACGGGCTTAGAGGTTAACTTGACCTTCTGAAGGATCTTTTCAGCCACTTCAGGCGCTGGCGGTTTGGAGATTAAAACAATAACTTTGGTTTCAGGGTCTTCTATCAATGCATCTATACTTTGAAGCATCATGAGCCCACCAATCTCAGATTTTAGGTCTCTACCACCTGTTCCGATGACCTGAGAACAGCCTGAACCCAGCTGATCTATTAAAGAAGTAACTTCTTGAGTCCCTGTTCCAGATGCGCCAACCACACCAATCGGTCCCCGTTTTACCACATTTGCAAAGGCCAATGGCACCCCATTGATAATCGCTGTACCGCAGTCAGGTCCCATCATGAGAAGCTCTTTTGAAACGGCTTTTTGTTTCATTCTAAG